>DATFRK010000310.1:0-3065 GCA_035263325.1 Pyrinomonadaceae bacterium
TCCCATTCGACGGCGAAAGTATGGAACTTGTCGGCAAACCTTTCACCGTTCGGCAGACTGTAAGCCGCACTCACTCCTTTTCCTCCGGAATAGCCCGGGCCATGAAAGGTGCCGTGAACGATCGAGGGTTCCCTGCCTATATTTTCCATGATGTCGATCTCGCCGCAGTTGGGCCAATGAACGTCAGCGATGTTGTCACCCAACATCCAGAACGCCGGCCAGATTCCCTGCCCAAAAGGGAGCTTGATGCGCGCTTCGAAGCGACCGTACATCTGGCTAAACTTCTTTCGCGTTAACAGTCTCGCCGAAGTGTAGTTCCGAGTTATCTTATCTGGACCGGTAAGAGTTTCCTTCAGCGCCGTAATCACCAGCCAGCCATTTTCCACGTGGGCGTTTTCAACCCGATCGGTATAACTTTCGAGTTCGTTATTGCCCCAGCCACCGCCGCCAATATCAAAAGACCACCTGGCTGAGTCAATTGTCGAACCGTTGCGGCCATTAAACTCATCAACCCAGACGAGCCGCCAGCTCTTTCGCGGCTTATCAGCTGCAATCGAGTGCGGCCAGAACGAAGTCAGGAATAGTCCGGCCAGCAATCCGCAGATTGCCACCCTAATCAGGTTGGGCAGCGCGGATCCTACGCTCGTTTCAGTCGATCTAATGCCCCGATGCATTAAACTTATCCCGCTACGATTGAGCTTTAATCCGGTACAATGTGCTGACTCAGTAGAACGATTATGACACGATTTTCCATTCCCGTCGGCTCCGCTTGCCTCACTCTTCGGCCCGGAAACTGAGCTTCATGAAAAAGCCGCTTCAAATGCAAACTGACAAACGTACCCTCAACATGTTTACAATGAAAAAACGCCTACTGATTAACTTGCTGCTGGTTAATGTCTTGATGATGACAACATCCGCGCCCCTGCGTGCTCAGAACGGCACTGCGAAAATGATGGGCCCGCCAGAACTGAACCTGATGCCTGTACCCGCGTCTGTTCAGCTGCAAACCGGGCGCCTGCCCATTACGAACAACTTTCAAGTCGGCGTCGCTAATTTTTCAGACGATCGTTTGCGCCGTGGTATCGCGCGCATGATGTCGCGCCTTTCGGGCCGGACCGTATTAAGCTTCGCACCAGACCTGGCTGCTGATAGCAACACTGCGACACTGCTCATTCAGTGTGAACGCGCCGGTGATGCCGTGCCAACGCTGACCGAGAACGAGAGCTACAGTTTGGAAGTCACCGACAAGCAGGCAAAATTAACGGCGCCGACAGTCGTAGGCGCTTTGCGAGGTTTGGAGACATTCCTGCAGTTGCTTCAGGGAGATCGCGACGGGTTTTACTTGCCCGCTATCAAAATTCAGGATCAACCGCGCTTTCCATGGCGAGGCCTCCTCATCGATGTAGGCCGTCACTACGAGCCGATGGAGGTCCTTAAACGAAACCTGAACGCGATGGCCGCAGTCAAGCTAAACGTCCTTCACTGGCATCTGACAGAGGATCAGGGCTTTCGCGTTGAAAGCAAGAAACTTCCCAAACTTCACACCCTTGGCTCGGATGGTCTTTTCTATACCCAGGAACAGGTGCGCGAGATCATTGCCTATGCGCAAGATCGCGGCATTCGCGTTATGCCGGAGTTCGACATACCCGGACACAACACGAGCTGGCTTGTCGGTTACCCGGAAGTGGGCAGCGCTCCAGGTCCCTACAAAATCGAGCGCGGCGCAGGAATCTTTGAACCGGCCCTCGATCCAACGCGCGAGCAGACCTACAAGTTGCTGGATACTTTCCTTGGTGAGATGGCCGACCTCTTCCCCGACGCTTACATGCACATTGGCGGTGATGAAAACGAAGGCAAGCAGTGGGATCGCAATCAGGCGATTCAAGCCTTCATGAAAGAGAAAGGAATCAAAGACAATCACGCCCTGCAGGCATATTTCAATCAGCGCGTACTGAAAATCTTACAGAAGCACCACAAGAAAATGATCGGTTGGGACGAGATTCTGCATGCCGACTTGCCGAAAGATGCGGTCATTCAGTCGTGGCGTGGACCGGCTTCGCTCGCGGACGCGGCCAGGAAAGGCTATGACGGAATTCTATCGAACGGTTATTACATCGACCTGATCTTTCCGGCGTCACAACATTACGCCGCCGACCCACTTCCCCGCGACACAACGCTGACAGCCGAAGAGGCCAGGCATGTTCTCGGAGGCGAAGCGACAATGTGGGGAGAGTGGGTAAGTCCGGAAACTATCGACTCAAGGATCTGGCCGCGTTCTGCGGCGATCGCCGAGCGTCTCTGGTCACCAGCAAACGTGACTGATGTCGCCGACATGTACCGGCGCCTGGCTGTAATTAGTCTGCAGTTGGAAGAACTAGGTCTGACTCACAAGAAGAATCAAGACATGATGTTGCGCCGATTGGTCCGGAGTGACGACATCGCTCCGCTCCGAACCCTGGTATCAGTAGTTGAACCGGTAAAAGAGTACCGGCGCTACCAGGTACGTCCGCAAACAATGCTCAGTCCGCTTACTGGAGTCGTGGATGCCGCAACTCCGGACAGCGATGCTGCTCGCAAACTTTCTCAGATGGTTGACGCATTTCTTGCTGATGCGCCTCGCTTTCTCGTCTATCGAGAGGAGATCAGCAGAACCTTCGAAGATTGGCAGGCCTCAGCCGTTACTTTGGATGCACGTATCGATCAGTCTCCGGCGCTCAAAGAAATCAAACCGCTGGCCAAAAATCTCCTCGGTCTTGGTGCCACAGGATTGGAATCAGTGGCGCATCTGAAAATGATTTCACCCGCCACGGCAGAATGGCGTGAGATGCGTTTGGCTGGCCTGGATGAAGCTGCGAAACCCTCCGGCGCGTTGGAGTTTGCGGTAATTCCGAGTTTGCGAAAGCTGGTAATTGCCGCGGCAGAGGTACATCGACTCGAAGTCATGAATCCAGCCGAGTGGAACAAACAAGTATCGACTCTGGCAAGTCCTCAAAAGAAGTAGTCTTGGGTAACAAGCTGTACAAAGTAACTCTGTGCTCACTGGTCCTCGCCGCCATTTTTGTGCC
>DATFRK010000311.1:0-10609 GCA_035263325.1 Pyrinomonadaceae bacterium
AAATGGCGAAACAGCTTCCCGGCTACGGCATCTTTTTGAATGGAGTGATCCTGTTTGGCCAGGCGATGGACTTTACGCAAACCACACCCATTCCCGGTTTCGACCTCTCCTATCCACTCTACTTGCCAAGCATGGCGGCAACCGCGTGGTATTGGAGCAAGGTGAACAAGACGGGGAAAACACTCGAGGGGTTTGTCGAAGAAGCGCGCAAGTTTGCCGGGACTGACTATGCGGCTGCTTTGTTTGCGGGAGCTCACCTTGATGGGGAGCAACGCACCAGAATCGCCACGCGACTGGGTGAACTGACAGGACTTTCGCCAAAGGTGATCCTGGATAACGACCTGCGCGTCACGGGTAACCAGTTTTGCGCCGAGTTACTAAAGCAAGAGGGAAAAGTGCTGAGTAGATATGACGCTCGCTATGTCGTCAATGCTGCTAAAGGTCCAAACGAACAGGGCCTGAGCGATCCCATCGGCACAAACATTGGCGCCAATCTAACGACCGTACTAAACGAATATTTGCGCACTGAATTGGCGGTCGATATCGATGACAAGTACGAGACTATTGCTCGTCTCCGTTGGAACAACAACGAGCCACCACCCGGAATGCGTCTCGGCGTTTATGAGAACGTCGCGCCCTACCTGGGTGCGGCAATGCGCCAGAACAACGACCTGCGTGTATTTGTGGGCAATGGTTATTACGACATGCTTACGCCACTCTTCTCGGCCGAACACACCGTGGCTCACGCAGGCATGCCACTCGAACGCGTTAAGTTTACCTATTACCACGCCGGGCATATGCCTTATCTGGGGGAAGAGAACTTGAAGCAGCTATGTGCGGATCTGCGAGGGTTTATCGGCGCAAAGAATTAGAACAGCAAAGAACAGGACCCATGCGCTTTCTACCGATTCTCATAATTCTGCTTTTCCTGTCCTCAACCAGTCGCTCTATCCTGGCCCAGGACTCGAGCACGAATAACGACAAATTTCCCGATGACTCACCTGCCTGGACCGCTCGTCAGATCAAAGCCCGCGGTCAAACTCTTACGTACAAAGCCCGGGCTGGATTCTTGTCGTTGTACAGCGATTCGCGTGAACTAAAGGGACGCATGTTCTACGTGTCGTACACGCTCGAGCGGCCCAAAGGCGCCCCGCCTCGGCCGTTAACTTTTGCCTGGAATGGTGGTCCAGGATCGCCGGCGGCGACGCTACATCTTGCCTTTCTGGGACCGAGACGAGCTAAGACTATCGACGAATATCAAAGTCCTCCGCCTCCTTATCAACTAACTGACAATGATGATACCTGGCTGAGTTTCACCGACCTGGTATTAGTGGATCCGATCGGCACCGGCTACAGCTATCCAGCGAAAGCCGAGTACCTGAAAGATTTTTGGAATGTGCCGGGCGACATCGATTCGATTGGCGAGTTTATCCGCTTGTACCAGTCGCATTTCGACTGCGCCGATGCGCCGCTGTTCATTGCGGGTGAGAGTTACGGCACAATTCGCGCCGCTGGTCTCGCTAAGATCCTCACCGATCGCCGCCTTCCCCTCAGTGGGGTAATTCTGATTTCGATGGGCAACTTGATTAGGTCAACTGCCGCTAATGATGATCTCGCTCCCGCGCTGATCCTTCCCAGTTACACAGCGACCGCCTTCTTTCATAAGAAACTCCCGGCAGATCTCCAAGCTGATCTGCAAACGACGCTGAAGCAGGCGGAGGACTGGGCCCAGTCTGACTACCTTGTCGCGTTAATCAAAGGCGATCGTTTGTCACCCAACGACCGAGATACAGTGGTGAAACAACTCGCCCGCTTCACGGGAATAGATCCGGCCTTTGTGGCTAAATCAAATCTGCGTATTGGTGTCGATCAGTTTGCCCGGCAACTATTAAAGGACCGCGGACTGGAGGTTGGCCATTATGGCTCCAACCTGACGTTCAAAGTTACGTCGGAGAATGCGCCATACGATCTGTGGGCTGACCCAAGCCTGGTTTCGAATGGTACTTCAGCATTGATCGTGGCTTATTTGAGGTCTGAGTTGGGATTTAACAGCGACGCTCGCTATGCCGGACCCTGGGGCGGTGGTTGGCCTTCGCCCAGAACACCTCGGGCGGACTGGACAGCATTTCGTTTTGACTTCGGGCCGAGTGGCTTCAACTTCAACGTGGCCCAGGATCTGGCGGATGCGATGCGTCGTGTTCCGACGATGCGTGTGTTTGTGGCCCATGGCTACTTCGATCTGGTTACGCCGTATTTCGGAGCTGAATACGCCCTCAGCCACATGGGGTTGGACCAGGCCGCGCGGCGGAACGTAGTGGTGAAGAAATACTTTGGTGGGCATTCGATGTACACCGAAAAGCAGACGCTCACGCAGATGTCCAATGATATTGGCGAATTCATTCGCACGACGACACCGGCCAAACGGCCTACGCCCTCGGTGCAATGAAAGTGTTCCTATTGTGAGTTTGAGTTCTTGATTGAGTCCCGGAGGGACTAGATGTTTATAGAAACGGCAAGCCTCAATGTGCTGCGCTCCGGAGGGAGCGCGATGTTCAGGTTGCCGACAAACATTCGGCTCCCGCGGAGCCGAAGAGAGCTGAGCAGCGGGTGCTATAAACATGTGGCCGCTCCGCGGCCGGGATTTTCCTGCGAACCTTAAAAACAAGACGCTAGTTGCCATGCGAGGAAATTCGACGAACAATTGCGCGACTAACAGCGCCACCACCTGCGCTGTTGTTTCTTTGCTCTTGTCCTTTGCAGTCAGCAGCGTCCTGGTAGCGAAATCGCAAGCTCCTCCAAAGGCCGGGAATTTGTTCTCCCAATCTTTGAACTGGCGGAATATCGGGCCATTTCGCGGCGGGCGTGTCGTTGCGGTAGCGGGTGTCGCTTCAGATCCCCAGACTTACTATTTTGGTGGCGTCGGAGGCGGTGTCTATAAAACAACGAACGGCGGCACTACGTGGGCTAACGTTACTGATGGTTTTCTCAACACCTCATCGGTGGGCGCCATCGCTGTAGCGCCATCAAACCCTAACGTCATTTATATCGGCATGGGCGAGCATGCAATTCGGGGCACAACTCTTTCTCACGGCGATGGTGCTTATAAATCTAGCGATGGCGGAAAAACCTGGGTGCACCTAGGGCTCGAAACAACGAGGGTAATCTCCCGCATCCGAGTTGATCCCACCAACCCGGATGTTGTTTTTCTAGCGGTACAGGGAACTCCATATGTTGCTTCCGAGGCGCGCGGTGTCTTTCGTTCCACGGATGGCGGCAAGACCTGGACCAAGGTGCTATTCGTGAACGAGGTTACCGGGCCGTCTGACCTGGCAATGGATGCGAACAATCCGCGGATACTTTACGCCGCGATGTGGGACCATCAACGGAAACCATGGAACCTCAGGAGCGGAGGGCCAGCCTCGGGAATTTACAAGAGCAGCGACGCGGGCGATACCTGGCAAAAGATCGGCGCCGGACTGCCGCTCGTAATGGGTCGCATCGGGCTCACGATCTCCGCCGAACCCAAACGACTTTTTGCCCTGGTTGAGTGCGACCCGAAAGGCGGCCTTTATAGATCTGATGATGCGGGTAATTCCTGGATGCTGGTGAATGGCTCGTGGGACTTGATGTCGCGGCCCTGGTACTACATGCGGCTGGAAGGTGATCCGCGAAACCCGGACACGATCTGGGTGATGAATTCTCAAATTTACAGATCGGTCGATGCCGGCAAAACCTTTGCGCGCGTCTCCGTCGGGCACCCCGATGAGCACGATATCTGGATCAATCCAAGATCTCCCAATACGCTGATAGTCGGTAACGATGGTGGGGCGACAGTGTCCTACGATGGGGGACGCACCTGGTCCACGCAGCAAAACCAGGCTACTGGTCAGTTCTATCGAGTAAACGTTGACAATCGCTTTCCCTACCGGGTCTACGGTGGCCAACAAGATGCAACCACAGTTTGTATTGTGAGCGGTACCGAACACGGCAGCATTACAGAAAAGGACTGGTATGCAGTCGGTGGCGGAGAAAGTGGCTTCATCGATTTCGACAAGCGCGACCCCACTCAGATTTATGCGGGCAGTTGGGGAGGACAAATCACGGAGTTCGATCAGAACCTCCGCTACGCTCGAGACATCATGGCCTATCCAAAGATCGGATTTGGGTTGGCTTTGCGAGAGCGCAAATACAGGTTCAACTACAACGCACCAATCATTGTCTCCTTACACGACCCCAAAGTTGTCTATCACGCGGCGCAGAAATTGTTGCGGAGTGACGATCGTGGTTTCAGCTGGCGCGAAATAAGTCCTGACCTCACGCGACCAACACCGGAAACACAAGGTATCGGTGGTGGACCGTTTTGGCCGGAAGGAGAGATCTACAACACGATCACCTATGTTGCTGAGTCACCGCACGACGCGAAAGTCATTTGGACCGGTAGTGATGATGGAGTTGTGGCCCTGACTCGCGACGCAGGCGCCACCTGGCAAAGACTCAGCCTGCCCGGACTCGAGGATGCGTTGATCAACGCCATTGAAGTTTCACCACACGACGCGGCAACGGCGTATGTCGCTGCCTCGCGTTACAAGTTCAACGATTACCGGCCACAGATCTTTCGGACCACAAATTTCGGACACAGTTGGGAACGAATCGTCGAGGGGATGCCGCCGGAAAGTTGGAGCCGGGTGGTGCGCGAGGATCCGAAGCGCAAGGGACTGCTCTATGCCGGAACGGAAACCGGAGTGTTTGTTTCTTTCGACGACGGCAAAAATTGGCAATCGTTGCAATTGAATATGCCGGTGACACCGGTAACGGATCTGCAAGTACACGATACCGATCTGGTTGTTTCCACGCTTGGTCGTGGCTTTTGGATTCTCGATGATGTGTCGCCATTGCAACAGACCCTTGTAACAAACACCGGCAAATTATTTCCGCCCAGGATTGCCTGGCGCAGCAATGTGGGTGGTGCTGGAGGCGCGGACGACGACCGAATAGGAGGGACAAATTCGCCTGCAGGTGCGATCATAAATTTCTACCTTAATAAGGAGAGTCCGGTCGCGATCGATATCCTGAACTCTGCAAACGAGGTGATCCGGCACTACTCCAGCCAAACCGAACCGACTTCTCGCTCACCATTGAAAGTAAAAGTGGGCTTGAATCGAACTAGCTGGGACTTGCGTTACGAACCGGTCGCGCAGGCGAGAGGGGCGCCCGCGCTCTTTCGTATGGGCGGACGACTAGTGAAGCCAGGCACCTATACCGTGCGACTGACGGCTGGCAGTGAGACCTTTACTGCACCCTTGGAAGTTCGTTTAGATCCTCACTTCAAAGTATCGCCACAAGAGTTTGAGCGGCAGGATGAACTACTATCCGCGATCGAACGCGACGTGAGTGATCTGAACCGCGACGTAGTCCAAATCCGAGGTCTACGCGAGCAGATTGAAAACGTGTCGCAAAAGAATTCCAACTCCGAGGTGGTGGTGTCGGGAAGAGAATTGGCCGTCAAACTTGAGCAGATTGAGGATGCGTTGATGCAAAAGAATCCCAGCGGCGGGCAACGAGCAGTGGTCGAACCAAGTCGTCTGTCGAGCCATTTCAATTTCTTGCATGTTGCGGTCAACCAGGTCATTCCAGCAGTTACGGCTGGAGAGAGAGACCTTTACACAGAGCTGTCGCAAGAGTTTGCCGGCTACAAAACTGAGTTGGCCAAGCTGCTGGGAACAGATCTCCCGGCGTACAATCAATTGCTGGCGAAGCAAGGAATTTCTCCTGTTCAGACTAAATAAATGAATGACTGAAAGGCACGGATGAATATTAAGCGGCGAGTATTGGTGGCGATTAGTCTTGTGTTGTTCGCGACAACGCTTGGCATAGGTCAATCTTCCGTTGAAGACCAAATCGTAACCACTAAACATCAAGTTATAGTGGCGGGTCGGCCATTGAAATACACTGCGCGCGCCGGACGCCTGCCAATCCTCAATAACGAAACTGGCGAAGTTCATGGACAACTCTTTTTCGTTGCCTACACTCTCGATACCCCTGCAACCAAACCACGGCCGCTCACTTTCCTTTGGAACGGCGGGCCCGGGTCAAGTTCTTCGCTCGTGCACCTACTTGGATTTGGTCCAAGGCGGCTGCAGGCTGACGGCACTGCGGTCGATAACCAGGGAACATGGCTTGAACAATCGGACCTGGTATTCGTCGATCCGATTGGCACTGGATACAGTAGACCAACCAAAGCCGAGTACGGGCCCGAGTTCTATCAGACGCGGGGCGACGCTGAGTCGGTAGCAGAGTTTATCCGCGTCTATCGCAATCGTTTCGACGCCTGGGATGCGCCGATATTTCTGGCGGGCGAAAGTTATGGCGTGATTCGGGCAGCAGCTGTCGCCGATGTACTGCAGCGTCGCGGACTCAACGTCAATGGCGTTGTGCTAATGGGTTTGCAGCTTCCCTTGGGGCAACTCAATAACGATCAGCGAGCAGCCCTGGCGCTCCCCAATTACACCGCCGCCGCTTTCGCCAACAAGCGATTGGAGCCGGCCTTACAGTCTGACCTTCAGTCGAGCTTGAAACAAGCGGAAGAGTGGGCCAGGACAGCCTATGTTGCTGCGCTCGGGCGCAAGGACCAGCTTAGTGACTCAGAGAAACAAGCAGTTATTGCCCAGTTGACGCGCTTTACCGGACTGGATGCCAAAGTGGTGGACGCGAAAACGCTAACCATCACAATGGAAGCGTTCACTAAACAGCTGCTGGCCGATCGTAATCAGGTGGTAGGTCGTTACGACTCGAGACTTGTTGGACCAATCGATCCGCAGGAACAGCTTTATGACCCAACAAAAGATCCCAGTCTGAAAGACATCATCAATGACATTGGGGTAGTTCGTTATTTCCGCAACGAGTTGCAGTACAAGAGCGATCTGAAATACCAGGGACCATTTGGTGGTGGCTATCCACCGCCAACGTCTTTTCGGGGAGACTGGATGTCGGTGCGCTGGAACCGTCCGGCCGCGGACGCTGCCTCAGCAAGCGCGCCTCGCCAGGGCGCAGGCACTCCACCCGCTCCCGCCGCAACGAGCCCGAGTCCAGCCGCCACCGCTAGCCCTACGCCAACTCCAACGCCTGATCAACCCTTGCGGCGCGCAATGATCGCGAACCCTAAACTTCAGGTGTTCGTGGCTTGCGGCTATTACGACCTGGTGTGCGACTACGCGGCAAACAATTACCTGGCTAGTCATTTGGATCCCGAAATCCCACCCAATGTTGTGACCCGCGGGTATGGTGGCGGACACGCCTTGTACACAGATGAAAAAGCTCAGCTGGAATTCAAGCGCGATGTAGTGAAGTTCATGCAGGAGACATTGTCGTCGGCAGGCACGAGTGTCAGTCCGAAGACGCAGAGGTGAGGGAACATGCAAATCAAGCGACGTGATCTATTGACTGGCCTGGGCGGCCTGGCTGCCGTTACCGCGCTGGCGCCAAAGGGCCACCCGAGCACACTGGCGAACTTCAGTTTGGGAGCGGAGAAAGGACTGCCTCGTAAAAGCGACTTCGCTATTCCGGCTGGCCTTACTTACATCAACGGTGCTTACACACATCCCATGCCAGTGAACGCAGCGGAAGCAGTGCGTCGCAACGCCGAGGAGCGATCGCGTCCCGGTCGTATTAACGATCCTGGTCATGACGCTTTGGCAAAGCAGGTCAAGGAGCAGTTTGCCCAGTTGATCAATGCCAGGCCTGCAGAGATCAGCTTCGTGCCGAATACGAGTACAGGCGAAAACCTGGTCTTCAATTCACTGGGAATCATTGGTTCAGGAGGCAATGTTGTCACCGACGCACTGCATTTCGATGGCATGATCCTCCACCTGCAGGCGCTACAAAAGGACCAGGGGCTCGATCTGCGCATCGCGATGCCGAAAGACGGGCGAATCGAGCTGCGTGATCTTGAGAGACTGGTTGATAAAAAAACAAAGCTGGTCGAGCTGTCGCTGGTGGCGATGTACAACGGCTTTCAGCACGATTTGAAGGCCGTTTGCGACCTGGCCCACGCAAACGGAGCGTATGTTTACGCAGACATCATTCAAGCTGCCGGCGCAACTCCCATCGATGTGCGCGCCACGGGTGTCGACTTTTGTTCCTGCTCGAGTTTCAAATGGTTGATGGGCGACTTTGGTCTGGGCTTCCTGTACGCGCGCGAGGACTTGCTGGAGAAGATTCGTCGCCCGCTTTACGGTTACCATTCCGCCAGTCGAATGGATACTCATTTCCTGCCGTTTGATCCTCCGGCCAAGACACCATTTACCTGGGAGCTGGGGACCGACGCCAGCGCGCACTTCGAAGCAGGCAGCAATGGTTATGGACCAATGGCCGCCCTGGGTTTCTCCCTACCATACATAAGAGAGTTAGGTGTCGAAGCAATTGAAGCTCACCGGCAGCCGCTGCTCCAGCGCTTGCGGAAAGAGATGCCGCGACTGGGCTTCGACGCCGTGACGCCCGAAGGAACAAAGTCGGCGCTCATAACTTTCAGCGTCAAGGAGCGCCAGCCGGTGCTGGAACGTTTGCAAAAGGCCAACATTAACGTGCGACTCGGCGCGCACTTCCTGCGTGTATCACCGTCGGTCTACAACGACATGCAGGATATAGAACGTTTGCTTGAGGCTATCTCTTGAACCAGTTAGCGCCTTCACGGAGAACTAGCAGGCCATGTTTTCTGGAGCTCATCATAAATTCACGTTAACACTCGCGTTATTGTGTCTTACGACGGCGGTTCATTCGTTTGCTCAAGAACGACCAAAGACCGCAGCGGATCAGAGCACGGATCAAATCGTTACTACCCATCATCAAGCTCGCGTCGGGCAACGATTGCTCAAGTACACGGCCACTGCCGGATTGTTGCCGATCAGGAATAACGAGACCGGCGAGATTCACGGCAACATGTTCTTTGTTGCCTACGCGCTAGATCGCTCGCCGGCTGAGGCCAGGCGACCATTGATGTTTCTTTGGAATGGCGGTCCCGGGGCGAATGCCACGCTGGTCCACCTGTCGGGATTTGGCCCCAAGCGGGTGAAGTCAAATGATGATCCAACTGCGCCCCGGGACTGTGAATGCGAAATAGAGGATAACCAGACCACCTGGCTGGACCAGGCTGATTTGGTTTTCGTCGATCCGATTGGCACAGGCTTTAGTCGTCCTACGCGGGCTGAATATGGAGCCGAGTTTTACAGCACCCTCGGAGATATTGCCTCAGTGGCTGAGTTCGTTCGCGTCTTTCTTACCAGGTTCGATGCCTGGGACGCGCCGCTTTTCCTGGCCGGAGAAAGTTATGGTACCTGGCGCGCGGCTGGGGTGGCAGAGGCACTCGAACAGAAAAACATCAACGTTGCCGGTGTGATCCTTATCTCCGGTGGAGTGGCAGCCGGCAACCTTGTCTCTGACGACATGAGGGCGGCGTTGTTTGTGCCGACGCGAGCAGCGACCGCGTTTTACTACAAGAAACTGTCGCCCGACTTGCAAAACGACCTCAACGGCACATTGCAAAAGGCTCAAACTTGGGCGCTCAAGGAATATGGACCAGCTCTCGCTAAGCGTGACACCCTAACCGATGCGGAGCGACAAGCAATCCTCGGCCAGTTGGCTCGCTTTACCGGGCTGGACAGTTCGTTGTTGGACGCAAAGACATTAATACTCCCGCGCCAGCAGTTTGCGGAAAGTTTGCTGCGCGATCGCAAACAAACGCTGGCGCGGTTCGATACTCGTCTAAGTGCCGCGGCCGAGAGCAGTGCGCGTCCTGCTCGCAACTTGCTAATACTAAAATACCTGCGCAACACGCTTCAGTTTCAAACAGACCTTCCTTACCAGGGAATTGAAGATGGCTTTCTGCCAAACAGCGGCGGTCGTCCATTTTCCGTTGGTAATCGCTGGAACTACAACCAGGGTCCGCCGCCTCCTGCGGGAACGCCACCGAGCACGGATGCGCCTCCTGGTGGTAGTCAGCCCTGGCTTACGCGAGCCATCAAGCTCGATCCTTCGTTAAGAGCATTTGTGGCAGCGGGCCTGTACGACTCACTGAACAGCTGTCCCTTAAATGATTACGTGATAGATCAACTGGAGCCCGCAGTAAAACGCAACATCACCGCCAGGTGTTATGAAGGTGGACACATGATGTACGAGAGTCGTGGTGCGCGGCAGCAACTGAAGCAAGACGTCAGCAAGTTTCTTCAGGAGACGGTTGCGGCTGGACGACAGTCTTCAGCAGGTCAATAGCTAATAAAGTCGGATCGTCACCTTACCGGACCTATACACGATGAAAGTCTTGATCATTAACCAAGCGGAAGTACATCAGTTGCTACCGATTGATGAGTGTATGGAGGCGATGGCGGCAGCCCTCACTGCGCTCTCACACGGCAAAGCAATCAACCCTTTGCGTCAAGTCCTGCATCTGCCGGACCGGCGCGGGCTCTTGGGAATCATGCCGGGTCATCTCGAAGGCCTCAACTCGTTGGGATTGAAAGTGGTGAGTGTCTTCCATAACAACAGAGGCACCGAACACGACTCACATCAGGGAGCAGTGCTGGTCTTCGAGGCCGAACACGGTTGCTTGCAGGCGTTG
>DATFRK010000312.1:0-3982 GCA_035263325.1 Pyrinomonadaceae bacterium
CAACAAATTCCACAACTGCCGGTCTTCGATCTCGTCGCGGTGAGCGGAGCCATTGAGAATCACGCTGAGTCAGCGCAAAAGTATAAGAATCTGACACGCGACGTGGCGGCGGCTGTTGCCGGTGGTAACAACTCGTCTCCCATCACGATCACTGACTTCCTGCCAATCCGCAGCGGCCTGATGAAGGTGGACAAGCTCTACCTCGTCGACACCTTCGGACAAGTGCTGGACGTCTCGCCCGCTGCGATTCTGCCAAGCGATACGCTGACGATTTCTCGCAACGTGACGAGCGCAGTGAAAATCACTGCCGGGGAGGACGCAAGCTTCGTCTATCTCGCGCCGCGTCTCACGCAACCAGCGCGACTGAATTTTCGCTGGCTCGCTGCCGATGCAGGCGCGCTCAACAGCCCTGACGAGCCCGAGATGAACGATCATCCGGCAACCTCGCCGGTGTGTGGCTGGCTAATCCCAAACCACCTGGATGGCAGCCTGATGTTTTACGACAAGGAGGGCGTTTCGCTGGGCTCGATCCTCCAGACAGGAATCTGGGAGCCCGCGCCGGGAACTGTGAATCGCGTGCTTGCGAGCGCGATCCCGAATCCGCACTTGCGGCAACTGGCGACTTATCTCAGCAGCTTCTCGCAGCAGCCGGGCAACAGCAACTACTGGGACGACTTCCTGACCGCGCTCAATAACGCGCTCGAGAACATCGAGCCCGCGAACTTTGCCCAGCACGACGCACTCGCGCTTTTGATCGGCAGGCCAATCGCAGTCGTCCGCGCAACACTCAGCTTACAGTTGCAGGGCAAGCCCGCTTTGAATCAAGCCTGGACCGCACTCCTGTCAGACATGTACGAATGGATGCTCGACAGCCGCGTCAGCAACCAATTCACCAACGTCAACTTTCCGGTTCGTCTGGGTGAGTACAAGCAATTCAACGACGGTCTGATCGGATACTGGATCGAGGACGACACGGGCTATCAGCATAATAATTTCTACTCGTCACAGGCGGAGCACGTCGACAACCCGCACATCGTGACGCACCACGGCACGGCGATCACCCAAAACCTGACGCCGTCGACAGCGCCTTTAAAGCTAACGATGCTGGTCGATCCGCGCGGTGACGTTCACGCGACCAGCGCGATTCTGCCTTCTAAAGGGATCAACATCCCTCCGGATCAATACGCCGGAATCTTGAAGAAGCTATCGGTCACCTTCATGACCGCGCCGGTGTTAACGGACCAGGCGGGCATTCGCCTGGGCCTGCCGAAAGAAAGCGGCTATTCGTGGTCCTGGTTGGCACGGCCGTCGGCAGCGGTGTGGCAACAGGTGGACCAGATCGATGCAGCAGACACCACGCTACGGTTCGCGCCCCAGCAGTTGGTTGGGGGTTGGTTAAAGCTAACGCCGGAAGACAAGAAATCTTAACGGAGATTTCCTATGCCCACAAAGTTTTCGGAGTTCTTCACGCTCGGGTCAGACGCTGATGATTTTCAAAAGCGATTGTACGCCGCCATTAGTGATGCTACGACGATCGTTAACTGCTACTTCCGCATTTACGAATACATCGTCGGCGGCGTGAAATGGGTTAGCAAGAAAGCTCGTCATGACTTGATGGACAACACCGTCGATTCGACCGGATTCAACCCGGACCAGCTGAACGATGCGCAACTGTACTTCGGTGAACTGACGGACCTCGGCACGTCGGTCTTATTTGAGTACCTCGATATGACGCTGCAAGACATCAAGTATGGCCCAAACGTCTACAGTCTGGCCTTCAACACAGCCAATCCGCCGTTAGCGCAAACAGCCATTCGCCAGGTCCAACTCTACCGGCAGGTGCAGATTTACAACGAGGAGTACAAGAGGCAAGCTGACTACCACAACACCAATCCCAACTCGACGCAGCCACTGCCAAATGGCCAGATCACGATTGATCCCACCGTCCCAAACGAACGTGTCAATCCGGATAACCAAAGCCAGATCAACCTACTCACAAACTTTGTGGATGACCTCGTCACCTGGATCAAAAACAATTACCCGATCTTGCTGGCCGTGATCCATGCGAAACCTGATGACCTGTTCCCATTTGTCTTCGTCTCAGGTCACCTTGACTACGAACAGAAAATCGATGCCTTGGAAACGATGCTGGATAAGGTGCGCTGTATGGGCGACTCCAAACCCGCCAGCACTCACAAGGCGTTTGGCAACTTTGTGATCACACAACTGGAAGCTCATAAGGATTTCTGGGACAACACGAAGATCAGCGACGAATACGCTGACATCATGAAACTGAAACGCCAGTTTGCGGCCAACGCGAGAAGAAACCTCGAGATTTTCCAGTACTTCGACTCGCTGTTTGCCGATTTTCTGGACCCTGATCGGTACGAAGGAGAAACAGAGTTCGAGGCCGAGACACGGCGCACGACCGCTTTAGGCTACATCCAATCGATCTTTGTGACGTTCCGTAACTCGCAGGTAGATCCCATTAGGCGAACTTTCGACAACATGATGGCGAGAGCGCTCCAGCGGATCCAGGCTGACTACGAGAGTCTTTACACCAACAACCTGCTCCGGGCTAAGGCGCCGATTCCCGCCAACAATGCTATCAAGACCATACTCCCGAATTATCTAGCGGATCTGGTTAAAGAAAAGGCGGATGAATGCCTGAGGACCTTACCCTTGATGCAAGGCAAGACTGAAGTCAGGTTCTTCATCATCCAGAACTTCGAGGATCTGCAAGCTCTGAACGATAAGTCTGTCACCGTTACAAAAGCCAATGAGAAGAAGTCGTTCGTGACTGTTCGTCCTGACCCGACGGAGAACAAGGTGGACGTGTACCGCCCCATCTATCGCTCGATTCGTTACAGCACGACCGTCGACCGTTACATCGCATTTTGTAATCTGCCAAATCTAGCTGCCGGAACGTTTTTTTACCGGCCCGTCCAGAGTCCCGCGGTTGTCAAAGTGCCGACAAGGGATGGCAAACGGATCCTGACGATTGATTTCCAGAATTACACGATCATGTATGAAGGAAAAAAAGAAGGACCATTCAAGAACGATGCCGGTGAGCCGTACCGTTCAATGGGCCGCACAGTTAATTTTTACACGGAGCTAAAAAACACGACGAAGTGGAGGGAGATTTCTGCTGTCCGGCGCTACGACCCTTATTACACGACCGATCCGGCAAATGCCGCAAAACCTGTTGCGCATCTGACGGGCTATGTGGCCGCCGGCCGCGGCGCAACGCGAGTGCTCCCTCTCGGCGATGAAAGTTTGTGCCTGTGGCTGTGGAACTCTTCCGGTCCGAGTCGCGCGAGCTATCCAAAGCTTGGCGAGGTCATCGGGCTTCCCCCCGCACGCGAGATCTCTCCGATGGGGCCGGCAGGCCTGGCACAACTGCAAGTCTTGCGCACAGCCTGCTCTGTTCTGATCGGCGGCAAGCAGTACACTTTCGTCAACTACGGCCCGCAGCGGTTTCGAACTGAAGGGTTCTATTATCCAGTGATCGGCATCACCAGTCCTGGCAAAGAAGAACTGTTTTATGTGCAGGTCAATACGCCAACTCTGGGCGTCGCCGCTGTCTTAACCGGCGTCAAGCAGCCCACGAAGGGCCGCGGCAGCCGGCCGCTGGCCGACACTCCCCAGACTATTCTGGATCTGTTCAACTTCAGTTACTTTCGACGCATCACCAGCATCACAAACGCATTCTCCGGGGCCATCGACTTCACAGACAGCTCGAAGGTCTATCAACTCTTCCGCAAGGGAGATAAGCGAATGCCGACCGGGCCTGGAACCGAGGAGATCAATTGGCCTGACACAGAGTTTGATGCGATCGGGGCCAACTTGCCGATCTGCTTCAACGTCAAGGACAACATCATTCAATATTTCCTGGATAAACAACGTCGCGGAAAAATAATCAACAAAGGCAACTCTCTATTTCGAGAGCAAAAGCCACGCAAGGACGCAGGCACTGCGATGG
>DATFRK010000313.1:0-5401 GCA_035263325.1 Pyrinomonadaceae bacterium
AACCAGACGACGGCAGAATATCCGCGCGATCAGCTGACCCACCAGTTAATCGAAGCCCAAGCTGCCGCAAGGCCTGACGCCCTTGCCCTCGTCTGCGGTGACCAGAGTCTTACCTATAGTGAATTGAACGGCCGCGCAAATCAGTTGGCCCACCACCTTCGCTCGTTGGGAGTGGGACCTGATGAGTTGGTCGGGGTGATGGTTGATCGATCAACCGATATGCTGCTGAGTACGGTGGCCGTGTTCAAAGCCGGCGCCGCGTACGTTCCCTTCGATCCTTCGTTTCCGGCCGAGCGCTTGCGCTTCATGATGGAAGACTCAGGCGTCAAGGTACTGTTAACCCAGGGCGCGATCGCTGCGGCAATGCCAGCCGCACTGGCCGAGCAACTTGAACAACAGCAGACGAAGGTCATCTCGGTAGATAGCGATTGGCCCGTTATTGCACAGTCGCCCGCAACAAATCCACCCCTGTGCACCACGCCGGCGAATCTTGCCTACGTAATCTACACGTCTGGTTCAACGGGCCGGCCTAAAGGAGTGATGCTCGAGCATCGTTCGCTGGTCAATTTCCTCTGCTCGATGCAACGGGAACCAGGGCTCACCGCAAACGACACGCTCCTGGCTGTCACCACCTTATCCTTTGATATCGCCGGGCTTGAGTTGTACCTGCCGTTGGTTACGGGCGCCCGCGTGGTTATCGCCAGGCGTGAGGAGGTGGTCGACTCCATTGCTCTACAGCGCCTACTCAACGCGTCAGGAGCGACGGTGATGCAGGCAACTCCAGCTACCTGGCGCATGCTCATTGAGGCAGGTTGGATGGGCCATCGAGGTTTGAAAGTTTTGTGCGGTGGTGAGGCCTTGCCACGGGAGTTAGCCGACCAACTAGTAGAACGAACCAGCGAGCTGTGGAACATGTATGGGCCAACTGAAACCACCATCTGGTCTACCGTGGAGCGAGTTGCGAATGGTCACGAGGCGATCAGTCTCGGTAAGGCAATCGCGAACACCACGATCTACATCGTTGATGAACACGGGCAACTGGTGCCGCGCTGTATAGCCGGCGAACTTTATATTGGTGGTGAAGGCCTGGCCCGCGGTTATTTCAAACGCGAGGAACTGACAGCCGAACGCTTTGTTGCTGATCCCTTCGCCTTGCCTGGCCAGGCCCGCATGTACCGTACTGGTGATATTGCCCGTTGGCGTACTGACGGCAAGTTGGAGTACCTGGGCAGAAGTGATCACCAGGTCAAAATTCGTGGCTACCGGATCGAGACCGAGGAGATCGAGGCGGTCTTGGCCCAACATCCAGCCGTCGGCCAGGTGGTGGTAGTTGCGCGTGATGACTTTGGCGGTGACAAGCGCCTGGTCGCCTACTTAGTCCCGAGCGTGACAAATGCTGAAGCAAGTCTTCCCACTACCAGTGAGTGGCGCGAGTACTTGCGCCAACAATTGCCTGAGTACATGGTGCCGGCAGTTTTCGTTACGCTGGAACGACTCCCGGTTACGCCCAACGGCAAAATAGATCGCAAGCAACTGCCGGCTCCGGACGAACGCCGGCCGGAACTGTCGAGCGGTTACGTGCCACCGCAGAACGTGGCGGAAGAAAAAATCGCCTCGCTCTGGCAGGAAGCGCTGGGAGTAGAGCAGATTGGCAGGTTTGACAACTTCTTTGATCTTGGCGGCCACTCCTTGTTGATGGCCCAGGTCCACGGTCGATTGCAGACAGAATTCAAGCGAGAGGTGTCGATGCTGGATCTCTTCCGTTACCCGACCATCAATTCTCTCGCCACGTTTTTGAGCCAGGAACAAAATGAAGGGCCCCAGGTCGAGCAGGCGGTGGTGCGCGCGAGTGTGCGTTTGAACGCAGTGCGCCGGCCGAGGCACATCAGGAACTGAACCAAAGGATGAACCAGCATGAGTGACGAGTTGGCAATGACAGAAATGGAAACATTCGATACCGACATAGCCGTTATCGGCATGAGCTGTCGCTATCCGAAGAGTCGAAATCTCGACGAGTGGTGGGAGAACCTTCGCAGTGGCACCGAATTGATCTCTTTCTTTTCCGAGCAGGAACTACTTGAGCAAGGTGTACCACCCGAGGTCCTGGCGAACGATCACTATGTTCGTGCGGGCAGTGTACTGGAGGATGCGGCGATGTTTGACGCCAAGTTCTTCGGTTTTAATCCCCGCGAAGCGGAAATCATCGACCCGCAAGACCGCGTTTTCCTGGAAGCGGCGCATGAAGCATTGGAACATGCCGGTTACATGGCGGAGAACTACAGCGGTCGCATCGGAGTGTATGCGGGCGAGAGCATGAATCTCTACCTGCTGAACAACATCTACGCCAACAAGTCTGTGCTTGAGTCTGTCGGCGGTTATCAAACAATGACCGGCAACGACAAAGACTTTCTGCCGACCCGCGTTTCTTACAAACTCGATCTGCGTGGTCCAAGCATTAACGTTCAGACTGCCTGCTCCACTTCACTAGTGGCAGTGCACATGGCGGTGCAGAGTTTACTCAACGGTGAGTGCGACATCGCTTTGGCCGGCGGCGTCTCCGTCCAACCGCCCCAAGGCTTTGGTTACATGTACCAGGAGGAGATGATTCTATCTCCGGACGGACATTGCCGCGCCTTTGATGCCAAGGCGAAGGGCACCATCGCTGGTACCGGGGTGGGGATTGTGATCCTGAAGCGATTGGGCCAGGCACTTGAGGATGGCGACACAATCCATGCAGTCATCAAAGGATCGGCTATTAACAACGATGGCTTGCGGAAAGTGGGCTATACGGCGCCCAGTATTGAAGGCCAAGCGGAGGTGATCGCCGAAGCCCAGGCAATGGCCAGGCTAACCGCTGATACCATTACTTACGTTGAAGCCCATGGAACAGCCACACCACTGGGAGACCCGATAGAAATCGCAGCTCTGACGCAGGCATTCCGGGCCACCACCCAGGAGAAAGGCTACTGTGCCATCGGCTCGGTGAAAACGAATCTGGGCCATACCGATGCGGCTGCCGGTGTCACCGGTTTGCTCAAAACCGTCTTACAACTGAAGCATCGTGAGATTGTTCCCAGCCTGCACTTTGAATCTGCTAATCCGCAGATCGATTTCGCCTCGAGCCCGTTCTACGTGAACGCCGCCTTGAAGGAATGGACCGCTAATGGGACACCGCTGCGAGCAGGAGTTAGCTCGTTTGGCATCGGCGGTACAAACGCCCACGTTGTCGTCGAAGAGGCGCCGCCGGTAAAACCCGCAGCTGAAGCAAAGCGCGCCTGGCAATTGCTGACGTTCTCAGCAAAGACCGAGACAGCCCTGGATACTGCAACTGACGAATTGGGCGCCTTCCTGAAAAAAGAGGACGGGGTCAATCTTGCTGATGTTGCCTACACCCAACATGCCGGGCGAACTGGCTACGATTTTCGCCGGGCCGTGGTCTGTGCTGACGGCGAAGAGGCCGCTGACTTACTGGCAAAGAGAGAAACGGCGCGCGTGTTGTCGGGACACAAAGACTCATTGGAACGTTCAGTGGTCTTCATGTTTACGGGACAAGGTTCGCAATACGTTGGGATGGGCAGCGAGTTGTACGATTCAGAGCCGACGTTCCGGGCGGAAGTTGATCGGTGCGCGGAGATCCTCGCTCCTTATATCGGCTGTGACCTCCGGCAGTTGCTCTATTGCGAACCCGGTCACGAGGCTGAGGCGACTGAAAAATTAACCCAAACTGCATTCACCCAACCGGCCCTGTTTGTGATCGAGTACGCGCTGGCGAAATTGTGGTTGGAGTGGGGAGTAAAGCCCGCCGCTATGATCGGCCACAGCATCGGTGAATATGTCGCGGCCTGCCTGGCGGAAGTAATGTCACTGGAAGATGCGTTAAAGGTAGTGGCGATGCGTGGCAAGCTAATGCAGTCGTTGCCGGGAGGCTCGATGCTGGCAGTGCCGCTACCTGAAAGCGAGGTGGAATCCTTACTTGGACCACGACTGAGCCTCGCGACCGTCAACGCACCTCAACTTTGCGTCGTCTCCGGTGAATCGAGCGCGATTGCGGAGTTGGAGGAGCGGCTCACCGCCCGCGAAGTCAGAACGCGACGGTTGCACACGTCACATGCATTTCACTCGGCGATGATGAGCGACATCATTGCGCCGTTTACCGAGTTCATGGGCCGCATCAGTCTAAAAGCGCCCCGGCTGCAATACATTTCTAACGTGACTGGTCGTTGGATTACGAACGAAGAAGCGACTGATCCCCGCTACTGGGCCACTCATCTCAGGCAAGCGGTTCGCTTTAGCGATGGTTTGCGCGAGTTGTTAGCTGATCCACGACGAATCCTGCTGGAAGTTGGTCCAGGGCAGACGCTGACTTCGCTGGCTAAACCACAGCTGGGTCAAGCCGGCCGAACAGGCGAAGCAATTGTTCTTAGCTCAATGCGGCATGCACAGGATGAAAAGTCGGACGTTGCGGTCATACTCAACACTCTCGGTCGCTTGTGGGTCAATGGCGCGAAAGTCGATTGGAATGGTTTTCACCGCGACGAAAAGCGGCGACGCATTCCGTTACCTACTTACCCGTTCGAACGACAGCGCTACTGGATCGAAGCGAACCGTCAGCCGACGGACACAGCCTCGAGCCGGGTAGTGTCGACTGCGAAAAAACAGGATCTTGCTGATTGGTTTTATGTGCCATCCTGGAAGCGCTCAGTTGTTCCGGAGCGATCTCGACTGATCGCTAATCAATCTGATCAGCGATGGCTGATCTTCAAAGACGAGTCTGGAGTGGCCGACCGCTTCACTGAGGACTTACAGAAAGCGCAGCTTGATTTTGTCACTGTTGCCGCCGGCGATGGCTACAGCAAAATGGGAGATTCCTCTTACACAATCAACGCCGGTAGATCTGAGGACTATGTCTCACTAATCCAGGATCTGGATAAGAATGAGCGCGCGCCGAATATGATTCTCCACTGTTGGTTAGTCGATCCGGAGAACTCGTCTCAGCAGGATACCGGGTATAACAGTTTGATCAATCTCACCCAGGCGCTGGTCAAGCAAATGGTCACGCACCCACTTCAACTCGGCGTCGTGATGAGCGGAGTACAGGAAGTCATTGGCGACGAGACGATTGCTCCGGCAAAGGCGCTGGTCCTGGGAGCGTGCACTGTTATTCCTCAGGAGTACGCCAACATCAAGTGCCGGCGAATTGATGTAACCGTGCCAAGAACGGCCGGAGCGCAAGGCCGGCTGGCCCAACAGCTGCTCGGCGAGATGAACAACCAGTCTGATGATATGATCGTTGCTTATCGCGGCAATCATCGCTGGGTGCAGATCTTCGAAGCAACCCGATTGGAACCTGACACCTTAGGTTCGACGCGACTCAAAGATGGAGGAGTTTATCTCCTCACTG
>DATFRK010000314.1:0-6630 GCA_035263325.1 Pyrinomonadaceae bacterium
GCGTGAGATCAGGAATTACACGCCACTCATCCTGAGCGAAGAAGCCAATATTCGGATTGGATTGGAACAAACGCGGCTCCCCAAACGCTTGCTGGAAAGTGATGTAACTGCCGGTTTGCAGAGTGGCAAGCGACGAGAACGTATAGGCGCCTTGTAGCGCGCCGGGAAAAGTGATGTTTACGCGGTTGTAAAGAAAATCGGCTCCTAACTTAAAGGCGTGTGCGCCGTGGATCGTGGTGATGTTGTCGTTGAGTTCATACAGATCAAGATCGCGCGCTGTCGGCGACGAAGTGGAGGTGCCCAGATTGGCTATACCCGAAATCGTGACCGCGGGTCCAACCGGATCGTTTACCGGCGCGGCGAGTCGACTACGGGTGAACTGAAATCGCAGCTCGTTGATTGTCCTCGTCGACAAAGTTCCTGTCTCAGTAAGAGCGAGAGTCTGATCCCGATTCTCCAATGAGGTTCCTCTGCTGACCGCGTTGAGACCGCCTACTCCGCGCGAGTTGAGACCATCGATATCATAAAGGCTGTAACGCAACGCCAACGTATTGTTTGAATTGATTCGGTGATCGCCTCTGACAAAGAAATTGCTGGTCGTGTATCCCGCCGGAACCAGCCCGGTGGTGATTCGAGGCCCTCCATAGCTGAATTGATCCAGGATGTGATTGATTGCTGTTACATTGATGGGCAAGATCGTCAACACTACTGCGTTGTTCAAGCGCGTCTGTTCGAAGTTTCCAAAAATGAATGTCGTGTCTTTTTTGAGTGGTCCGCCAAACGAACCGCCATATTGTGTTTGAGTTAACGGATCTTTCGATGGCGCGAGCGGATTTCGAGCATCGAGCCTTTGGTTTCGCAGAAATCCGTAGAGGCGCGAATGAAACTCATTACTTCCGGACCGGGTCGCAATATTTACAATTCCGGCCGACGCGCGTCCGTATTCGGCTATTGAGCCGGAGGTGATCACCTGGAACTCCCGGATTACTTCCTGACTGAAAAAAGTTCCGGGGAGATCAGCGGCATCGTCATTCGCCGACAGTCCGTCCAGTAAAAATCCGTTGTTGATGTTGCGCTGGCCGGCGACGGAAATCTGAGTACCTGGAACTGCGGAGGTTTCGGCGAAACGTTGGTTCGCGACCGGATTAGCTCTGGACACCGCGGGAGTAAGCGCTGCAAGATCGAGATAGTTCCGTCCGTTCAGCGGAAGGCTTTCAATTTCGCGCGACAACACCGTCTCAGCAACCTCTGTCCGCACGGTCTCTATGACTGGAACGCCGGCTGCGACGTCGGCGGTTTCAACAACTCCCGAAACCGGTAAACGCAATGAGAGGTCTAGCGCTTGTCCGACTGATAGCGAAAACTCTCGCGATATCGGTGTGAACCCCTCCTGCTCGACCTTGATTTCATAGCTGCCGACCGGGAGGTAAAAGATTGTGAATCGTCCTTGTTCATCACTTTTTGACCGGCTTGTGTGATTCTTATCTATATTGGTGAGGGTGACGTTGGCTCCTATGATTGCGGCGCCGCTCGAATCATCGATACGCCCGCTCACGGTCGCGGTAGCAACACCTTGTTGGCCCGAGGCTACAATCGTATTACCGGAAATGATTGTGAGCATTGCTACCACGGTGAGCGACACATTTGCTCTCCATGAGTGCATTATTTTGTCTCCTCTAATCAAAACCTGATGAGTAGTCGCCTGAGTTCCGGGTGGAACGGAATCGGCGTTTCTCCAGCTAAGCAGTGAAACGCATACGAAAAGACCAGGCGGCAGTTTGAATGTTCAGGAGAGGAGTAAGAGAGGAGGCGCTCGAGGAGCAGATGCGCCGGAGTCCAGTTCGTTGCAAATAAAAACAGGATGTTCGAAGAAGAGCACTGCGCGCTTTTCGCTCAAGACGCTGAGTGCGGGTGGGCGAGGATGGCTGCGAAAAGGCAGACTCGAAGTGCGCGTTGTCGCGCAGCTTTCCGGGCACGACTGTGATAACTCTGGTTCGCTTAAGTGAGGTTTTTCATCCGAACTTTGTCCTTTGACCCTGGCGTGATGGGGTGAGCAACAACAGTAGCCGTCCTTGATGCAGCAGCTCATCCCGCATTCGTCTGCGGATTGGGTTGCGATCGCCGCGGGTGTGGCAACTGCTGCGGCAAGCAAGAATAGCGCCGCGCAAAATGCTCGCAACCGAACCAGGGTGGATGGACCGACGGGTAACATTTGGTCGCTATCTTACTACAAACAGGGGGAAGTGGGAATTGGGGATTGGGAGTTGGGGATTGGGGATAGGGGTTAGGACTCGTGGGTTGGATGGGGCTCGGAACGACTGAGTCTTGGCCTTCTATTCCAGAAGAGAATTCAACCCCAACCCCTAACCCCCAATTCCCAACCCCCAATCCCTACTCCGTGAACATCGCACGCAAGGTCAACGTGAACGTTTGGTGATCCGCATCATTTGTCGTCACGGTAGCGGTCTTGGTTATTTCGCCTTTGTATCCATCAGTTTTCGCGACTTCAAGCGTGACCGTACCACTCTTCCCAGGCGCGATAACCTTGTCGAACTTGCTCGTCGTGCAGCCGCAGGACGGCGCAACATTTTTGATTTCCAGATCTACCTTTCCTTCGTTCTTGATCTGGAACGAGAAGGTGAGTGGAGTCCCGGCTTTAACAGTACCAAAGGAGTGCTCCAGAGATGGGATAGACAGTTTAGGTTTGGCGCCATCCTGCGCCGCGACCGAAAACGCGAATGTGAATAGCAGCGAGAATACTAGAAGCGATGCTCTTGATTTCATATCTTGCCTCCGAGAATGTGTTATCGAAGCCGCTAGTGCAACCGGCAACACCATTGATTAACGCTCGCGGGTTTGAAACGGTTACAGAGCGCGAAAAGAATTAGGGGCATCGAGGGAACGACAAGACGGGTCTGTATTGCGCCATCGGCAGTGCAGCATCGCAACATTACACCGCCACTCGGAACTGGACGGCGACTACCAGTGATATCCTAATTCAGGTTTATGACGTAAACATTGCTCGTCAACTCAACCTGTTCGTACACGATCTGATTGCCAAGCGGCGACCATGCCGGGAAACGCATCAACACACCGGGCTTGATGTTGTGGGTCAACTGTTTTTGCAACTTGTCCGAACACCCGACCCAAAAGATATTCCAAATTCCATCGCGCGATCCCGCGAAGGCGATTCGCTCTCCGCCGGGGGACCAGCCAAACGGCCAACTGTCGCCTTTGTCGAAGGTCAACTGTACCGGCGTTCCTCCACAAAAAGGCACAACCATCACTTGCTGATAGTCCCCCCGCTTCGTCTGGTATCCGATGAACTTTCCATCAGGGGACCAGCAAGGAAAACCTGTGAAGCTCGATTCAAATGTCAATTGTTCTGGAGTTCCAGAATCGATCCTCTCCAGGCCGATGTTAGAAAAACCATTCGGTGAGTAGTTGAACGCCGCTTGTTGTCCGTCTGGTGAAACGCGCAGGAACCATTTGCCGTCGGCCTCGCTTAAGACTTTCTTCTCGCGATCGCTGACGCCGACGGACGCCAACGTTGCATGGCCGTCAGCAAAAGACGTGAACGCGATTTGGAGGCCTGATGCGTACCAAACCGGAGAGACAGCTTGACTGGGAGCAGTGGTCAGTTGAGTCAGGTTGTTTCCAGCAGCATCTATCAACCAGAGCTGATAACCCTCACCTCTGCGTTCTGAGATGAAAGCGATTTCCTGTCCGTTCGGCGAGAAGGCAGGCAATGCGTTTCGACTGTTCAATTCATTCGTCAACGCGGTTGGACTGCCAACAGGTTCGTGCGAAATTGTCGAGAGCCGAATTGACCACAAGTTGCTCTTCGCAGTCCACGCGCTATACGCGATTCTGGTTCCATCCGCTGAGATCGTCGGGCTTCGCAACACGGTGGCGCCAAGATCGGCGATTTTGGATGGCTCACCGATTGGTGCTCCGGTATCCGGCGATACCCGCTGTTTCAACAGCATTGTCCCCATCGCATAAAAAATTGCCGAGCCGTCTGGTGCCCAAACGAGATCTGCCTTGGTGAACGATTGAGCCGGGGTCACAAGTGTCAACTGTTCCCCGGTCAACGCTATCGACCAGATTTGCATCGATTCCGGATCTCCGTCGAGAAATGCGATGTGTTTTCCGTCCGGCGACCAGGTCGGGAAGAGATGTCCGCCTGCCGGATTTCCGGCTTGGGTAAGCTGTCTTGGTTCGCCTCCCTCGACGGGCACGACCCAGATCGTCGCCGAGGTGGCGAATGGCTGAATCATCTCGTGCAGCGATTCAGATTGGAACGCGATCAGTTTTCCATCTCGCGACCACGCTGGATGACAACCGAAATCGGTCAGTTGCCGCCGGGCGCCACCCAGCGCAGGTATCAACCAGATGCCGCCACTACTTGCCGAGTGATAAGCAAGGAACTTCCCATCAGGGGACCATGCGGGTTCCAGATTCCTGTTGCCGTCGGATGTCAGTTGTACTTCGCGGCCGCCAGACGCCAGCGGTTTCCCGTAGAGCTCAAAACTTCCCGCGCGATCGGAGCTGTAAACGACAGTGTTGCCATCGGGCGAAAGTGTCGGGTCTAAATTGAGACCTGTCGAACTGGTTACCGCCATGATCTCGCCGATGGTGATTGTCGAAACCGGAATACGCAGTGATCTCCAGGCGACATAAGCGATCGCGCAGATTACGAGTGACGTGGTGAGAGCAGGCAGCATTAGCGCACGCCGGGGAACGAGTTGTCGAGCTTTGGATTTTTCCTGAGTTGTCCTCTCCACTCCGTTGTGTGAAGCGCGCGACAGACCGAGCGGACTTGCTTCACCGCGACGCGCGAGCGTTTCGAGTTCGACTGATTCATGTCCATTTCGCTTATCGCCATTCATCACTTGAACATGAGCGATGAAGCGGTAGCCTCGAGTGTGAACCGTTTGAATGTAGCGAGCTTGTTTCGGATCGTCGCCCAGTACCTTTCGCAGCCTGGCGATTTCTCGCGTGAGCGCGTTCTCAGTCACGTGCGTGTCTTTCCACAAAGCGTCGAGTAGCTCGTCCTTTTCGATCAGCCTGCCTCTGTTCTCGATCAAAAACAGTAGAACGCTGAAAGTTTTGGGCTCGATCTGGATGTTGCTGCCGGCTTTCACCACTCCGAAAGTCCCGGGCGCGACTTGAATGTCATCAAAGCTAAAGGTCACTGATTCTGTGTTTTTCATAATTCGTCACGAAACGCGGAAAATCATCAGCGTTCGGTCATTACATTTCTGACAGATCGGATTAAGGTTGACGCGATGGTAGCTCGGTGAAATGAAGTTCCCGGAAGAGCCATCTGAAGTCACACGTCTATCCCGTGCATCTTTAAATTCGTTACACCTACAGAATGGACAAGGAGACTCTTGATGCAGCGAATTGTAATTCTTGTGGTTCTTATTCTTTATTGCGCCCCGCCCGCCCGGTCCCAAAAGAACAGCACATCCGACTACTCTAGGTTCGAGTGGTTTCTGGGTTATTCCGCTATGGGCGTTGTGAACTCCGATAAGATATTGACCTCCTTTGGATCAGACGCGGGCCTGGAGACCTCGCTCACCCGAAATCTGAGCAAGCATTGGGGAATTAAGGGCGACTTCTCAGCGCACTTCGGTACCACTGAAGGTACCGCAAGGATAGGTCAACCGTTTGCTCCGCCCGGAACCACACTCGACGGCACCATCGAGTTCGAACACAGATACTTCGATTTCCTGATCGGTCCGGAGTTCAAGTGGAGAAACCATACAAGGCTGACGCCATTTGCTCACGCGCTGGTAGGGGCGGGTGTGGGTCGAGGGGAGGTCAGGCTTATGTTTCCTGGCGGCACTGGACTAATCAAGGTTTCTGATACCGGAGTCGCTTTGGCATTAGGCGGAGGTTTTGACATCAAGGTTTCAAAGCGATTCAGCTTTCGCACATCGCTTGACTATAATCCAGCCCTTTTAGGAGGAAACGCGATAGACCCTCGAGGTTGGCGTAATCAGCTCCGGTTTTCAGTTGGTATAGTGTTTCACTAGGGGAGTGGAAAATTGTAAAGACCTTAGGATCATGAGTTGGTAGTCCGGCCTTTAAGTTAGGCGGAAGTTTGTAATGCGCTGTTGATCTAAAGCTACGAACTTCCGCCTGTAGGAGCCTGTCGCAGAATCCATTCAAGCATGCTGCCTTTCATTAACACCCAACTTCAGTTGGGTGTTAATTAGGGCTATGCTCCAATTCTCCGACAAACTCCTGAAGGCCGAACTTCGAATTTTTCACACAGCCTCTGGGTTGGTGGGGTTTGAACTCCCTTCAATTTTATACTCAGTGATACTCAGGCGTCTCTAAACACTTGACCGTATTTCCTGCATGGTATTTCATTAGTTCATTCGGAGCACTGATATGAAATCTACTGCGCTTGTACGGGTGGCGGTAATCATCTTTTCTATACTTGGGCTTTCGCTGGAAGCTCCAACTGCAAAGTTGCAGACCGAGCACACACTGGCCGGCGAGTGGCTGGTGACCTCCAGTCCAATAAACGGACAGACCGCGTCACCAAAAGGAGTAAGTCTAGGTTTTCCGGACCGTGACATGGTCTTTGAGCAACAAGGTGACATTCGAATCGGC
>DATFRK010000315.1:0-3257 GCA_035263325.1 Pyrinomonadaceae bacterium
TGAGTGCTGGGCTAAGAGAGTTGGTTTTTCTGAGAGCCTCCAAGATTCAGTGGTTGCGCGCCGGTATCTTGAAGAGCGACTAGCCCGTAACCGTAATTATCCGCTGAATTTCTTACCCTGGCCACCGGAGTTGATCTGAGATGAAGAGGCGAACTCTCCATTTGGAACTCGGTTTAGCATTGCTGTTCGGCTGGTGCGGCCTGGTGTCGGCGCAAGAAACCGCTGGTCGACGTCCTGTCTTGAATTACGGTTTTGCTAGTCCCAACAAGCGCGAGGATCTGAAAATGCGCGAAGCCATCAAGGAAATGGGTGCAGACGAAGAGGCCAAACTGATCGACTTTGCAAATAGTTTGCGTTGTGTGGTGCGGACAAAAATCTATCTCTATCGTGCCCTCGGTTCCTGGAGTGATGGGGCTGAACATTCGTTGCTGGTGCGCGTAAGAGGCCCAGAGCCGACCATGCGTTATCTGCTGTCGCAACTGGGCCGCGCTACTGAACAAAAGGCGGTGCTGTATTTTCATCCTCAGCGGGACGGCACCGCGATTATTTACCGGCTCCGAATGGACAGACGCCTGCAGCTATCTGAAATCGCTCGGGTTCTGGACCAGGCAGGTATCGAGTTCCGCACGTTGGTTCCAGGAAGAGGCAGAACTACTGTTTATGTGGTCGATCAAAAACGGGAACTCAAAGAGAAAGTGACGGTGGCAGCAAAACGACTAAAGGCGAGTTTGGTCGGGCAAAGAGGCAAGGCAGAGTTCATTGGAGCTGACACTCGGGCGGAGGCGAACAGTCGCTTCGCCAATGAGATCGGCAATTACGAAAAGGCGAATCCGAATTTGCCAGCGCCGTGTCGTTAAAGGACCCGAGGTTACGTGCCAGAGCCCAGGGTTGCGACAAGGAGCTACCCCGGTATCCGATGGCGATGAAGCCGAAACAATTTGACTCAACTCGCAATCCTCGCTTACAAGGCTAATCCATGAAAACCTGTATTACCTCAACGGTGGCTGACGCCTTGAAGCGTTTGCCCGGACCAAATGGCGAACGCTTTGCCACCACCTTCGAGCGCGGTAGCCTCGAAGTTGAAATCTACGCGCCGCGAGGCACCGATCCACAACAACCACACACTCGCGACGAGATCTATTTCGTTGTCTCTGGTAGTGGCGACTACGTCTGCGGTGACAGCCGGCAACAGTTTGGTCCGACTGATATTCTGTTTGCGGCGGCTGGAGTCGTTCATCGCTTTGAAAACTTTACTGATGACCTCGTGCTCTGGGTCCTGTTCTATGGACCAGAAGGTGGAGAGGCATAACATGGCAGAATTTCGTTCCGCGGTTCCCTGCTTTCCGGTAACGGATGTCGGAGCCACCATCCGGTGGTATGAGGAGCAACTCGGCTTTATCGGCGAACCATTCCCGGAGACTGAGCCCTATGTGTTCGCCATTATCTATCGCGACCAAGTTGAGATCATGTTGCAGCGAATGGAGGGTTACGAAAAGCCTGACCTCTACAGTCAACGACCGGGCGGTATTTGGGACGCCTACATTCGGATCGAAGGCGTCAAGGATCTTTACGAATCGGTCCAAGAAGAAGCGACGATCGTAAAGCCCTTGCGCCAACTACCGTATGGCGCCTGGGAGTTTGAAGTGAAGGATCCTAACGGTTATATCCTTGTCTTCAGTGAATTTGAACAATGAGGGTTACCACTAACTAGAAGCCGTTGGTTTCACTGCCTTCATAAACCCACTCGGGGGCAAAGTATTCAACACTTCTTTCTTCTCCACCCAACCACGACGCGCCATCGCCACTCCATACCTCACATTAGCCAGGGCCCCCATCGAGTGCGCATCAACCGAGATCACAAACTTGATCTTCCGTTTTCTTGCCTCGCGGACCCAATTCGGCTCCAAGTCTAGTCGATAAGGATCTCCGTTGATCTCGATCGCCGCCTTCGATTCCGCAATCACGTCGAGTATTCGTTCCACGTCGCACTCAATCGGCGGCCGGCGCTGAATCAGTCTGCCCAATGCGTGGCCCCAAATCTTGAACACCGGCTGCCGCATGGCCGTCACAATTCGCTCCGTCATTTTCTTCGCGTCCATCTTGTAACGTGAATGAATGCTGGCCACGATGACATCCAATTGTTCCAGGATGCGATCTGGATAATCCAACCCACCGTCAGCGACAATATCTGACTCCGTCCCGCGCAGAATCTTGATCTTCACTTTCTCTTGTACTTCATCTATCTCGTCCCATTGCCGGCGTAAGCGATCGATCGTCAAACCACCGGCATAAAACGCTGTCGGCGAATGATCAGTAATGGTGATGTACTTCATTCCCATCGACTCAGCCGCGCGCACCATATCTTCTAAACCGTGCTTTCCGTCGGAATAAGTCGTGTGGCAATGAACCATTCCCTTAATGTCGTCGAGCTGCAAAAGACTGGTGGGTAACTTGCCCACAATAGCAGCCTCAACCTCGCCGGCGTCCTCGCGCAATTCCGGAGGCACGGATTGCATGTCGAGTCGTTGATAGATTTCCTCTTCGCTACGCGGCAGCCGAGTTTTCTTGCCTGGCTTCGAGCCATTCGCAAAGGGCAGGTTAACTCGCTTCGACACAGCGTACTGGCGCACCTTTTCCACGTGTGCGGGCGAACCAGTTTTCACAAACAAGGTGGAGGCAAATTCCGCGGGCGTGACCGCAGTCAGCGAAATCAACGCGCCATCGGCAAGCTGGACCAAACAGGCGTCAGCCTCCACGCCACTACTCGAGGCGATGAGGGGAAATTTCAGGAACTGTTGCACCAGACCCGCAGGATCTTTAGCGCTAGCGACAATCTCAATGGTGCCCACCGTCTCTTTTTGCCGACGCAAAGAGCCAGCAAAGCTAACTTCAACCAACCCGGCCAGCGTTTGCAGATATTGAACAACTCGCTCTCCGGTATTCAACGCATGATGCATATACAAGCGCTGAGTTGGGCGCTTGCGTTCCTGTTGGGCCACGGTCAGCAAGGTTTGCTCAGTCTTTGCGCCAAAACCCTTCAAGTTGCGCAGTCGACCCTCTTTCGCAGCAGCTTTCAAGTCTGCAATCGAATTGATACCCACTTCATCGTGCAGTTGCTTGATCTTGGTGAGGCTCAAGCCGGGTACTGTCATCAGCTCCAGCACTCCGGAGGGAAACTCCTGGCGCAGTTGATTCAACACTGACGACTCGCCAGTTAGATAGAGTTGTTTGATCTGCGAGGCGAGGGCATCACCGAT
>DATFRK010000316.1:0-4513 GCA_035263325.1 Pyrinomonadaceae bacterium
CCGAAGCCGGGAAGGTTATTGCCCAACAGAACGGGCTCGTTGCGGTCGTCTCTTTGCACTGCGTAATAGCCATGCAGGCGATCGGTCCTGGTCAGGTTATGACTAATGTCGAGCGTCCATTGGTCCACCTTGACCTTAGCCGGTGTGGCCCCGACAAAACGCGGGGCACCCGACGAATCGATGAAGTTTGCCCGGGGAATTAGATCGAGCAGACCTTTGATTACTGGATCAGTCACCGAAAGTCGCTGTTGGTCGCTAAGAACGACCGTGTTTAGGTTCACCACCTGGCGCTGGCGTAATCCTTCATAGGTGAAGAAAAAAAATGTTCTGTTCCTACCGTCATAGCTAAAGGGAGCACCACCCTCGCCAAAACGCGGCAACAGGAGTGGCCCACCAATTGAGCCGCCAAACTGATTGCGTTTGAATGGTTGAGCCCGGCTGGAAATGAAATCAAAAAAGTTGCGCGCATCAAGTGCGTCGTTGCGAAAGAACTCGAGCAACTCACCATGAAACTCATTTGTGCCTGAGCGGGTAGCGATGTTCACGATCGAGCCGGAGTTGCGGCCGTACTCGGCGCTGAAGGTGGAGTTGTCGATGCGAAACTCCTGGATACTGCTGATTGGCGGCACCATGGTAATGATGTTGTTGATCAGATCATTGAGATTGATGCCGTTGATCTGATAGTTGACGTTGTCTTCCCGGTTCCCCGCAGTATTGATGGCCTGTGATCCCTGGCCGCGAGTCGGCGCCGAGAGATTACCGTTCTGCGGCGGTGTCACTGACCCGGGCACCAGAAGGCCCAGGTCGAGAAAGTGTCTCCCATTTAGCGGCAGGTCCTGCACCGTGCGGCGATCGATCATGTGGCCCACCGAGACCGTTGCATTATCAAGCAGGCCATTGGTCGAAGTTATGTTCACCTGTTCTGTCGCCTGGCCAACCTGAAGATGAAAGTCCTCTGTAACTCTTTTCCCAACTTCAACCCGCACACGCTCGATTACCAGGGTTTGAAATCCGCGGGCCTTAACCTCCAATCGATAGTCACCCACCGGTAATGACGGCATCTGATAGCGGCCGTCGTCATCGGTAACACTCTTACGATCCATGGCGATGCCGGCGTTGACAACCTTGATTTCGGCGCCGGGAACAACAGCCCCATTCTGATCGGTGATTTGTCCTTCTATTGAGGCGGTGGATTGGGCAGTGCCTTGCATAGCGACGGTGAGGACCGCGCCAAGTACCGCAAGATAGGTAATGAATCTGCGTGGGTGAGCAGTCATACCAACTCCAGCAACCAAAAATTGGACAAACTCTGACCCCGGGAATGAGCAGATACTGCGGGAGACTCTCCGCCTATAGCCTATTCCCGGGATTCAGTAAATCAGGTGAAATTGGTATTTTCCGCACTGTGAGGCCCTAGGCAGGGGTCTAACAACGGCGGCCAGTAGTAGGCAGTCCTTAACTCCAACTCCATTTGTTCACGGTTCACCTCTTTAAAAACGCACCACGCCACCAATAAAGGGTCCCTGCTCGCGGGCGCGGATGAAGTTATCGTCGTTAACGATCTTGTAGTTGACGAACTTGTATCCGCCACTAACACCTATATGCTTGGAAGGAAAATATCTGACCCCGGCTTCCGTCTGAAACAGACGCTCGAGGTGAAAACGGATCCAGCCGAGATTATGGTAGATGTTGACCCGGCGATCCGGGTCGTAGTCGACGTCGTAACCAATTAGACCAGCAAATTTCGTGATCGACCCCTCCGCTGAATTTGCACCCCCGCGGTTGGTAACGGTGTCGATGTGCACCGATGGTTTAACTACACCCATCCAGAACGCTGGTCCAAACCTGACTTTATCGTTGCCCCAGCGATAGGCGTACATGCCGGTAAAGGCCTGCAGCTTTCGCTCCGATGTTATCTCAATGCCAGCCGTGTAGTGGTGGAAAAGAAAATCAATATCGCGCGTCAACGTTCGGGTGGACTCAAAACTAGACCGCGTGTACTGCACTGTGATCTTGTGTTTGCCACTTTCCGAACGATAGGAGTAGTGCATGTCGAGGCCCCAACGGTTTGGCAAGTCGAAGTCATTCGCAAACGAAATGGTGGTACCGTTAAAGTTGGTTTCCCCCGTGGGTGACAAGTAGACGCCACGCACTTCGACTTCGTGTTTAGGTTTAGGTTCGGCACCCTGGCCAAGTACGCCAGCACTGCAAACAACCAGAATGAGACAAGCAATAATTACTCGAGACGAATTTAGCATCATGCATCTCCGGACTGTGGGCTGAGTTTTTTGAGAGGACTGCACCATAAACGAATTGGACCATTGAGCATACTGAGACGCGGCGACGTTTTTTTTTGCGCGCCGCGTCTCAGTTTCTTCAGTTCATGTTTTAGCTACTCAACCGCAAACGCGGCCCTTGCCTTGAGCTTCAGTTCCTTGTACTCCTGCTTGCCAACATTTACCCCAATGCCGAGGATCATGCCACTCGTAAAAGTAACAGGGTGCTTTGTAGGAGGCGCGTTACCTGCTGCCGCCCGCTGCCCCCTCCGCCAGCTTTTCCATTACCCGGTTCAAGCTAAAGCTGCCAGCCTCCTGGCTTGGTGGGTATTCCTTAAAGGTTTCCAGGAACTCACCAACGATGTGCTGCGCTGGTACACAGATGTAGGCATGGTCCATCCACCAGTCGTAGTACGTGTTCGACGTGATGTCCGCCCGTTCATACGGATCGGTCCGCAGATTGAAGAGCTTCGGAAATCGCGTCGTCACGAACGGCTCAGACCAGATCCGCAGTGTTCCCGTGGCGCGCTGTTCCATGAACACGAACTTCCAGTTGTCGTAGCGCAAGCCGACCAGTTCGGAGTCGTCGTTGAAGTAGAAGAATTCCTTGCGGGGGCTGTCCTTCACTTCGCCGGTCAGCATGGGCAGCAGGTTGTAGCCGTCCAGATGCACCTTGAAGGTTTCGTCGCCGATCTTCATTCCTTTGAGCAGCTGCTCCTTCACGTCGGGCACGCCCGCCGCCGCCAGGAGCGTCGGCGCCCAGTCTAGGTGCGCCACGACCTCGTTACTGATCGTTCCAGGCTTGATGTGGCCAGGCCATTTGACCATGCAAGGGACGCGATAGGCGCCTTCCCAGTTCGAGTTCTTCTCGTTGCGGAAGGGCGTCATCGCGCCGTCCGGCCAGGTGTTCATGTGCGGCCCGTTGTCGGTGGAATACATGACGAAGGTGTCGTCCGCCATACCCAGGTCGTCCAGCGCCTTGAGCACCGTGCCGACGTTCTTATCGTGATCGATCATGGTGTCGTGGTAGGGACTCTGCCAGCGGCCGGACTGCCCGATGCTCTCGGGCTTGGTGTGCGTGCGGAGGTGCATGTGGGTAAAGTTCACCCAAAGAAAGACAGGCTTGCCGGCGGCCTTCTGCCGCTTCAGAAAATCCACTGCCCGATCGGCGAAGTCGTCGTCGCAGGTCTCCATCCGCTTCTTGGTCAGCGGACCAGTGTCCTTGATGGTCTGCTTGCCGACCTTGCCGAAGCGCGGATCCACCGTCGGGTCGTCCACGTCCGTCGCCTTGCAATCCAGCACGCCGCGCGGTCCGTAGTTCGCTAAGAAGTTCGGAAAATCCTTGGCCGGCGGATAGTCCGGCAGTTCAGGTTCCTCGGAAGCGTTCAGGTGGTAGAGCGGACCGTAAAACTCGTCGAAGCCGTGCACGGTTGGAAGATGCTCATTGCGGTCGCCGAGGTGGTTCTTGCCGATCTGCGCGGTGGCGTAGCCCTGCCCCTTAAGTAGCTGCGCGATCGTCACGTCGCGATGCTGTAACCCTTGTGCGGCACCGGGCATGCCGACCTTGGTGTTGCCAGTACGGAAGCCGCATTGGCCGGTGATGAACGACGAGCGCCCGGCCGTACAACTCTGCTCGGCATAAGAGTCTGTGAACCTTACGCCTTCGTTAGCGATCCGGTCGATGTTGGGGGTTCTATATCCCATCAGCCCGTCCGAGTAGGCGCTGACATTGGACTGTCCGATGTCATCGCCCCAAATGATCACAATGTTAGGTTTCTTATCTGCCATATCGTGAATCCCTCCTCCAGTTTTTCATCAATGCTCCAACAGTCCGGGGCAGCGGCTTTGAACGAGATGCATTTCGGCCAAAAGTTGAGGTTTGTCGCGCACAGAGTTGACCGAAGTTTGGCCAGAGTAGATGAACCGAAGTGCGGTGATAATCAGGTGGAGTTGGTATTTTGCCGAGAGGGACTTTTGTACGCCTTTAGTGTTAGTCGATATCAGGGTCGGGAGGCGGGGCGGGATGTTTGTGGTTGCCGAAAGTCCAACGCATTGCCACCGACGGTCCGAAATACACATCAACGTCAGTGCCGTTCGATTTGAGCTGCCACTGAAGGATGAACCCCGCGGTTAGGGCTAGCTTGGGGTTGAAAGCAAGCGAATAGCCACCAAAGACACGGCCTATATCAAAGCCCTTGGTATGTGCCTGATGCTTGAACATGATCTCTGCGTAGGAG
>DATFRK010000317.1:0-6400 GCA_035263325.1 Pyrinomonadaceae bacterium
CCTTAAGGTCCCTATGTCCTTTTAACATGTGAGGTCTCCTTTGTGAGTTCAGTTGTGAGTTTAGTCTTGTGAGACCGAGTTAGAGTTTCTGCCTTCTGCCTTCTGCCTTCTGCCTTCTAGAACCTAACATGTTCCGCGGGGATGCCTTGCCTGCACTCCTTGCAATCGCCTTCGTCGAACATATGGATATCGAAATCCATCAGTGACTTGAGCGGCACCCCCTCCATCTCTTCAGGGGCAAGGCTAAACCGTACTATCGATCCGCAACCGATTATTTTTGCTCCTAGCTCCTTCACCAACTCGACAGTCTCTTCGACCGCATGACCGCTGCGGATGATGTCGTCAACAATAATGCTCGGATTCACTTCACCCTGATTCACGTATTGGCGGAACATGCGTTTCCCCTGCTCCTGCTCGGCCCAGTAGATCTGTTGAGCGTTGAGCGCATCGCGTACGCCGAACGCTACCGGTATGCCGCCGGAACTGGGACTGATGATGGAGACTTTCGGCAGTTGGCTCGAGATGTCTTTCTCGATGCGAAATTTCCGACTGAGAGCTACCGCCAGCACGCGGGCAGTGTCGTAGTAGCGAAAAGCTAAGGGCATTTGAAAATAGTGCGGCGAATGTTTGCCATTAGGATAAACAAAGTGGCCCTCGCGAAAAGCACCAGTACGAGTGAGAATCTGCATGATTGCATCCGACGACGGAATCAGTTCGACCATTGTCTTCTCCTGTCAGACTGGGTTTCAGTCCTGGAATGATTTTTGTTCTTTGAACTTTGTTCTTCGAACTTCCAGCGTTGGGGTTCAATTCGCGGTAAGACAAAAGAACAAAGCACAAAGATCAAAGATCGGTTTTCGGCGCGGAGAGCATACATCAATCGGGTCGGTTTACTCCATTGCTGACCGCTCGTTGGATGAGCCGTTTTTGATCGGCGGTGAGCTTTTCGGGTAAGGCGTCGGGTGAAAACCAAATGGCTTGATCTACCTCGACACTTTGCGGCCGCGGGGTGCCATTTGCATGGCCCACAAAAACAATCTCAATTTGCTGTAGGCGGCCGAATGATCTGGTGCCAAAAACGTTCGCCCGTTCGAGTTCTAATCCGGTTTCTTCACGCAACTCGCGGCGCAAAGCTTCTTCCGGGTGTTCACCGGCTTCGACAAAACCACCGGGAATGCCCCAGCCGCTGCCCGGACGAAAGAAATGTTTGAGGAGGAGTACGCGGGCCTGGTCATCGAAAATGATCCCTGCGGCAGTGACGGTGAATTTTGCTTGTGTGGCCCGCACACCCCAGCGCCGGAATCGTTTGGGGAAGCGCAACCAGAGTGAACTGATAAGGCGTTTGAACATTTGGTGCTGGGAGGATAGCACGGCCCCGGGCGGAGGCTTGGGGCTTTGTCCTAGGCGCTTTGTGCTTGGTGCTTTGTAACTTTGTACTTTGCGCGGTTGTGCTCGGTCGCTTTTACCGCAAAGCGGTTATGTCCCAAATCCCAAATCTGATTGACGCACGTTCTTCTCACTCGGTAAGATTTGCTTAGCTTCTTAACCCCGAGTCCAGACACCCAAATAATGGCAGCGACTGATACCATACAGGCAAATCAGAATTCTTCCGCCGCATCCACTCCAGTACCCAAGCGGATCACAAACGCGCAGACCGTATGCAACGAAAAGAATGAAAAGGGAAAACTTTGCAACGGTCACCTAAAACAATTGCGCACTGCAGGCGAACCTGCCGAGATCCACTTACGCGGTGACGATGTCCTCTTCAAGTGTCAGACGTGTGGCACTCTTTACATGGGACCGCCATTGGGTCACGTGCGAGATCCTAATAAGCAAAGTCGTTTTGTCGAAGCAGAGTTGTCCGCGTTGTTGCAGGCCGCAGGTGGCACGCTCCCGGTGATTAAGAAAGACGAGCGAGGCGTGTTTGTGATGCTGGAGTCTGCACCCGCAGATCACGGTCATGCTGCGAAGCCCGCCGCCGCAAAACCTGCCGCGCCACCCGCAAAAGCGCCTCCCCAACCAGCAGCGCTAAAGCCAGCTGCGGCGGCACCAGCAGCTCCAAAAGCGGAACACAAAGCAGGAGCCGAACCAAATCGTCAGCTGTTCAAGCGATCTACTTACGCCGGTGTTACGGATACTGGGCCAGTTGCCGGAGAAACGTTCGAACAGAAAGTTGCGCGTCTCAAGGCTTTATCAGCTGGAGCAAAACAGCGTGCTGAAGAAGGTGGTGGAGCTGAGTCAGCACCGGCACCGACAGCGCCGCCTGCGGCTGCAGCGGCCGAGTCGCAACCCGAGCCGGTTGCTGCGCCCGTTCAGCCAGCAGCAGCTCCTGCAGCCAGCGCTACAACTACGGAACACAAGCCCACTGGCAAAGCGGACAGAACGTTGATGAAGCGCTCAACCTATTGTGGGGTTGCGGATACAGGTCCAATACCAGGTGAGACATTCGAACAGAAGGTTGCACGACTGGCTGCGCTCTCTGCAGCGGCTAAGCAAAGAGCCGAGGGCGGGTAGCCTTAGCCTGGGACGCAATCGCTTCGCGGTAGGCACACGTAAAAAGAAAAATCAAACACCACGCCGCCGAACCCAAATCAAAAATCACTCAAAGCTCTCCGTCACCACCAGGCCTTCCCTGGCCAATTTCCACTGCAACACCTCGGCGCCTTCTTCGGCCGCCAACGCCCGCTCAACGTCACCGCGTCGTCCCGGAGCGCAAACAAAGGCAATACAACCACCGCCACCGGCACCACAAACCTTGGCAGCTTCGGCGCCATTCGCCAATGCCTTCTCAACTAACATCTCCATGTGCGGCGTAGTGATGTTCTGGGCCAGGCGCTTGCGGTTCGGATAGGCCTTGCTCATGATGTCCGCCACCTGACCCCAATCATCAGCCAATAAGGCCTGGCGTACATTTCGCGCCGTGTCGCGTATGCCTTCGAACAGAGTGAACAACTCTGGGTCACCGTCGATATGGCGTTTGTAGATCTCCCAATTATTGATTCCCGAAAGCCTCGGCTCTCCGGTGTAACAAATAGCGATACGCCGCTCTAGTTCATCTGTATTGATCTCCAGAGCCTCGCGCTCGATGCCGTCAGCGCGAAAGTGCAAACAAGAAACAGATCCGTACAGGGGTGGATAGTAATCCTGAAAACCGGCCGGGACCTTGATGACCGTCGACTCAACATTTGCCGCGATACTGACGAACTTTCTTTCCTCATAGCGATTTCCGACTAAGCGATTAAGTGCGCCAATGCAAGCGATCGCGAGAGCGGAGGAACCACCAAGTCCTGCGCCGGCCGGCGCTTCACTTTCCGCAATCAGATGAAAGCCGGTAGCTGGCTTGAAAAAATGGACCAGCTTGGAGATCAGTTCCAGTCGTTCTTCCTGTGCTAAATCTTCGAGGGCTGATAGATGGGTTTCAAAAGAGACTTTGCGATCGCGCGATTCAAGTACGATGCGCCCATCATCGCGAGTTTCGATGCGACAACGCGCGTGCAGAGTCAAGGCAAAATTAACGGTGGTGGCTCCGGGGTGAAACAGGTAGAGAGGCCAGATATCGATCGTGCCTCCAGCTAAATCAACCCGGGGCGGTGCAGAAGAAGTGATAATCATGTGAGATTTTTGATTTTAGGTTTTTGATTTTTGATTGGCGCCATCTGCGAACGAACTTGAATATACGATGACTAACGCAGTCAGGGAAGGTAACAATTAGTAGTCAAGCTTGCAAATTTCCGGTCTTAACTTAACCGGACTCTTTCGCTTGCGAATTGCCACTCTTAAATTCGCAGGTATCTTGCTGCCGGTAAGGAGTCCGCCAAAATCGCCTGCTTAGAAACATCTCGGCAGGTTCAACCCAATCGGCAATCAAAAATCTGAAATCGGAAATTCCTAGTGGTCTTCGCCTTGTTTCGGCGCCAACGTCTTCTTCTGATCGCCGCGTCTTGGTTGTTTGAAGGGGATGTGAAGCTCTTGCCGTAGATCTTGCAGTCTTTCCTGCGCGGCGTGTTCGAGTTCCTGCAAACGTTCGGGATCTGCCTGCTCAACTTTCTTCGACAGCCAGATTCGTTCGGCCATGTAAAACGCAACAATGCCAACCACGACGATCACCAGCAACACTTTTCCCAGTCGCTGGAAATCACCGATCAGCCCCATCACCGCGCCGCTAAAGAAGTAGCCCGCACCACTAAGTATGAAAACCCAGACAAAACAACTTCCCAGCGAGACGACCAGAAACCGCAGATAAGGCATCCGACCGACGCCATAGAAGACGCACGACGCCCAGCGCAGTCCGTAAATGTACTTAGAAAGAAAGATCGATAAAGAACCGAATTTGTTGGTCAGTTGTTCAATTCTCGGCTTGGCGACCCGGTAAAAGCGGAATTCGCGGACACTTTCACAAAACGCTCGCCCTGCAAAATACGCCACGTTGTCACTGAGGCAGCCTCCGAGCGTGCCCCAGAGCAAGATGCGGGCAAAGCTGTACTCGCCAAAGAAGGCACTATGCGCGAGTACTCCAGCCAGCAATAGAGTGATATCACCCTCCAGCATGACCAGAATAAACACTGCGTAGAGCCCGTATTGACCTATGAGGTCATAAAGAAGATCAAGATTGTGCATGAAGCCAAAATTAAGATAGCCGACGACAGAATAAACTGGAGGACTTTAAGTTGACTACTCTTCTGCTGCTTCCTCGTGGGGAGGTTTCACCACTAGCACCGGACAGGAGGCGTGTCGCACTACAGCTTCCGCAGTGGAACCAAACAGGATCCGTCCCAATCCGGTTCGACCATGCGAAGCGATCACAATAAGGTCTATTTCTCTTTCCCTGGCGACCCGCACGATCTCGGATGCCGCTTCTCCGTGCACGACCAGCTCTTCGATGTTTAAGCCGGCACATTCGTCGCACTCAGCCAACTTGGGCAATTCTCGTTCCGCCGAATCCTCAAGTTGTTCGGTGATATCTGCAATTGGTAGGGGTTCAGTCAGACCCGAATAACCGACGGTGGGTACGATAGGTTCAATCACGTTTACGCAAATGATGGAGGCGCCAAAAGTGCGCGCCAGCGAAGCCGCGTAAGAAAGCGCGTAATTTGCGCAGTCGCTAAAATCGGTCGGCAACAGTATGGAGTGAATTTCCATAGTCAGGAGCTTGGTGCTTTGTGCTTTGAACTTTGATGACGAACTCGACCTGCCAATGGGTCAAAGTACTAAGACCAAAGTACAAAGCTCAAAACCAATACCACTGTAAAGCGGGAGCTTAGGCCCTTGATTCTACACGCAGAAACAGTTGTTTGACAGCCCCTGAACCCTCGACTATGCTTCGTGCACGCGACTTCTTGCCTAGACCAAAGGATCACCATGAGCACCCCCGCAACAAACTTCATCGGCGTAGATTTCTCAGGCGCTGGCCTGCGTGCGGCCCTGGTTGACGCCACCGGGCGCATACTGGAGCGACGTGAGTCCGAAATCTCGCCCGAGAGCCTGGTAGAACAGATTGCGGGTGTGGTCAGGCAATTGAGCTCAGGTGGCCGTGCCACCGGCGTCGGAATTGCGATTCCCGGCCTGGTAAACCGGCAAACTGACCGGGTCGTCGTATCTCGAGTGTTGCCGGCGACGATGCGGGATGATCTCCACGCGGAAATAAGCCGGGCCACCGGCCTGCGAGTGGAACTTGAAAACGATGCCAACGCCGCCGCGTATGGTGAATACAAGGTTGGGGCGGGCCGCGGCAGCCAAAACATCTTCTACATGATGATTGGGCGAGGGATCGGCGGCGCCATCATTTTAGAGGGTAAACTTTGGACCGGAGCATCTGGTTTTGCCGGCGAAGTAGGACACATCACCATCGATACGGAAGGCCTCGAATGCGTCTGTGGAAACACGGGCTGCCTTGAAACCGTTGCCTCGGCGCCAAGCATCGTACGACGCGCCCGTGAGCGACTGAACCGCGACTCAACCTCCTCTTTATCCCGGTTGGCTCTGAAGAAAGCCTTTACCGCCGAAGATATTGCCCACCAGGCGAACGAGGGCGACGACTTTGCGATGATGATGATCGAACGCACTGGTAAATACATCGGCACCGGGGTCGCGAGCGTTATCAACCTGCTAAACATCGATCGGATCATTCTCGGCGGCGGGGTAATGGATGCCGGGCAGTTGATTCTCAACCCCATCATCCAGGAAGCAAAGCGTCGCGCATTTCAACCTTGCTTCGAAGTCACCGAAATCGTCGCCGGCACTCTTGGTTCTGATGCCATCCCAATCGGCGCAGCAATCCTCGCTCGCGATGCTGCCACCAGTAGTTAGACCGCAAACTCAGACTCACTCAATCGTCAGTCACCCTGGTCTGATCTCCTCCTGCCAACCACGGCTTGGGCCACATTCTTGTGACATTTCGTTG
>DATFRK010000318.1:0-4383 GCA_035263325.1 Pyrinomonadaceae bacterium
GTCGCCACGGTGCGCCAGGCTCGCCGCGCACCGGAGCCCAGCGTGATTGCTGCCGCAATGATCTGTGAACAGGCCGGCGCGGATGGCATTACCGTTCACCTTCGTGGAGATCGACGTCACATTCAGGATCTGGACCTGCGCCTCTTACGCGACACCGTCACTACCTACTTGAATCTTGAGATGGCGGCGACGGAAGAAATGCTGAAAATCGCGCTGGATGCCAAGCCTGATGCCGTTACGCTGGTGGCCGAAAAGCCCGATGAAATTACAACGGAAGGAGGACTGGACGTAAAGGCAAACGTCTCAATTGTGCGTGCCACAGTCGTTCGCCTGAGACAGGCTGAGATACTTGCCAGCCTCTTTATCGATCCAGATCCGGCGCAAATAGAAGTGGCCCGCGAGATTGGCGCGCAACAAGTGGAACTTTGCACCGCCGCTTATGCGCACGCAACGTTGGGAGCTCGAGGTATTCACGGCGAAGGTTCCGTGCGCGCAACGCAGGAATTGAAACGATTAAGAGAAGGAGCCGCGCTAGCCGCGCAATATGGGCTGCTGGTCGCAGCTGGTCACGGGCTTACCTATCGGAATGTTGGTGCCGTCGCGGGAATAGCCGAGATTAGCGAATTCAATATTGGCCACAACATTGTGGCCCGCTCGATCTTTGTGGGAATGGAAAGAGCCGTGAGTGAAATGTGCGCTGCAATCAAGGCCGGTGCACTGCGTCGCCCCTAAACGCTTCCACTGCCAGGACACCCCTCGTAGGAAGGACGAAGGCGGAAGGATGAAGATAAGCGCCCTTCATCCTTCCGCCTTCATCCTTCATCCTTTTTGCTCAGGCTTTGCCGACGGCGAGTTGCAGTCGCACGATCGACTGCTCCAATTTAGTCTTCGCAACTTCGAGGTCTTCTTCACTACCCGTCCAGGCGTTCAACTGTTTCTCGAGCTGTTCTCGGGAAAGTCGCGCCTGGGCTGGGTCAATCTCTTCAGGTCTTTCGGCAACCTCAGCCAGTACCGATACCTTGTCGTCTCTAACTTCTACGAATCCGCCTGAGACCAGCAGAGGGAAACTCTTTCCCTCCTGAACGTAAGTCAACACACCCGTCTGCAGTTGTGAAATCAGTGGCGTGTGTCCGGGGAGTATTCCCAGTTCGCCGCCAAGGCCAGGCACCGTAACCATATCGACCGGTTCAGCTAACACGCGGCGTTCCGGGGTAACAACGTCAAGTTGAATCTTGTCAGCCATAAAGGTAAGCGATCCGCGGACACTGCATTGGTGTCCGTGGCTAGTTCCGCAAGCTTGTTACTGCGCGATGGTCTTAGCTTTTTCGATCGCCTCTTCGATAGTACCAACCATGAAGAAGCCCTGTTCCGGAAGGTCGTCGTACTTGCCGTCGACCAGGCCACGGAAACCGCGAATGTTGTCTTCGAGTTTTACGTACTTCCCTTCGAGACCAGTAAACTGCTCGGCCACGTGGAACGGTTGTGAGAAGAACAGTTGAATCTTGCGCGCGCGCGAGACGATTAACTTGTCCTCATCGGAAAGTTCGTCGAGACCAAGGATGGCAATGATGTCCTGGAGATCCTTGTAACGCTGCAACACTCGTTTCACGTCCTGCGCCGTGTTGTAGTGCTCCTCACCAAGGATTCGTGGGTCAAGGATGCGCGACGACGAAGCGAGTGGGTCGACTGCCGGGTAGATACCTAGTTCCACAATCTGTCGCGACAGCGCGGTCACCGCGTCGAGGTGCGCAAACGTGGTTGCCGGTGCAGGATCGGTGTAGTCGTCAGCCGGTACATATACAGCCTGAATTGAAGTCACTGAACCGGTCTTTGTAGAAGTGATGCGCTCCTGCATCTCACCCATTTCGCTGGCGAGGTTTGGTTGGTAGCCGACGGCCGAGGGCATTCGTCCGAGCAACGCAGACACTTCAGAACCTGCCTGGGTGAAACGGAAGATATTGTCGATAAACAACAGCACGTCGAGACCCTGATCGCGGAAGTACTCAGCGACAGTCAGACCAGACAAGGCCACTCGCAAGCGAGCTCCGGGTGGTTCCGTCATCTGACCGTAAATCAAAGCCACTTTCGATTTACCAATCGTGCTCATGTCGACTTTCGTGAGATCAAACTTTCCGGTCTCCCGCAGGTGTTTATTGAAAGTCTCTCCAAACTGGATAACTTCCGACTCAACCATTTCGCGAAGCAGGTCGTTGCCTTCGCGCGTACGCTCACCGACACCAGCAAACACCGAGAAGCCTGAGCGGGCCTTGGCGATGTTGTTGATGAGCTCCATCACGATGACCGTCTTGCCCACGCCGGCGCCGCCGAACAAGCCAATCTTGCCGCCGCGCAGGAAGGGTTGAATCAAGTCGATAACCTTGATTCCTGTTTCAAACATCTGCATCTCCGTCGACTGCTCTTCAAACGACGGAGCGTTGCGGTGAATTGGATAACGCTTTTCGTAACTGACCGCTCCCAGCGTATCGACGGGCTCACCAATCACATTCAACACCCGACCCAACGTTCCTTCACCGACGGGCATAGTGATGGGACCACCTGTATCGATTGCCTTCATGCCACGAACCATACCGTCAGTAGGTAGCATTGACACGGTGCGCACGCGACCCTCGCCCAGGTGTTGTTGCACTTCAGCAATAACATCGATCGGCGTGGGCACGTCGAAGCCATCAGAGACAACGCGCAGTGCCTGGTAAATGGGTGGCAGGTACTTGCCTTCAAACTCAACGTCGAGTACGGGTCCGATGATTTGTACAACTTTGCCAACATGTTGGCCGTCGGCGTTTCCGCTAGGCGTAGACATACTCTGGTTCAACTCCTCTTTCTACCTGATAAAGGCGCACGTAACTGGTGGGCTTAAAAGCGAGACAAGATATCATAGCCATTGTTTAGCTTCAAACGCTTCAGTTTTGGTGCTTTGTACTTCGTCCTGGCAGTTCGACCTTTGTATTTTGTGCTTAGTACTTGGTGCCTTGTTCTTGTGGTTCCTTTGAAGTACACACACACAAAGCACCAAGTACGAAGCACAAAGCCTGAAAGTAAGAGTGCCCCGCCCGCGCCACAACCTCAAAATACAAATATACAAATTTTTGAAACCCCACTTGTACTATTGTCGTAGTACAATGTTGCAATGAGCCAAATCTTTCCCATCAGCCCTTCGCACCCGATGCCGCTTTACGCGCAGCTGTCGCGGGCAATCCAATTTGCGATAACCACCGGGCGCCTAAGAATTGGGGAACAATTGCCGACCGTAAGGCAGTTGGCGGTGGAATTACGCGTGAATGCCAACACCGTCGCCAAAGTCTATGCGGAACTCGAACGAGAAGGAGTTCTGGAGACCAGGAGAGGCGTGGGAACGTTCGTGTGCGCCCGCCATTTCGAAGCCGGTAATGGCCAGGAACTGAACAAGCACCTGCAGGAGTTGGTCGATCGCTTTATCGAAGAGGCGGGAGCGATGGGTTTTTCAGTTGATGATCTGCTTGATCAACTGCAAAGCAGACGCAAGAAGGAGATGAAAAAAAATGTCGACTAGCATTACGAGCCTGGCCCAAACCAGAAGCAATTTGCCGGCGCCAAATACTCCACGAGTGAACGTGGTCGCCGCCGCAGCTTTTCTGACCCCTCTGGCTCTCGGTGTTTTGACGACCGTTCTGACGTGGAATCCAGCAGGTGTCATCGTTGGCCTGCTGCTGGGACTGTTTTTGGCCCAGGCGCCAAAGATCGCCCGCCAATGGGAAAGAGCAGTGGTGCTGCGCTTGGGTCGATACGTTGGTCTGCGTGGCCCGGGACTCTTTTGGATCGTGCCGTTTGTCGATAGTGTTTCCACGTGGGTGGACCAGCGTGTCATCACTACGAGTTTCGCGGCTGAGGAAACGCTGACGTCCGACACGGTTCCGGTTAACGTCGACGCGGTGCTCTTCTGGATGGTCTACGATCCGGAAAAAGCAGCGCTTGAAGTGCAGAGCTATCCGCAGGCAGTCAGTTGGGCGGCGCAGACGGCGTTGCGCGACATCATCGGCCGGACAACGCTCACCGACCTGCTGCGAGGACGCGAGCGTATCGAGACCGAACTGCAGCACCTCATCGACGAGCGATCGAACCCGTGGGGCGTCACGGTGTCGTCGGTGGAAATGCGGGATGTCGTGATCCCTGGGGCACTGCAGGATGCGATGTCGCGCGAGGCACAGGCCGCGCGCGAAAAGCAGGCCCGCATCATTCTCGGCGACGCGGAACGGGAAATCGCGCACTCGTTCAAAGAGGCGGCGAAGATGTACCAGGACAACCCCACCGCCCTGCACCTGCGCGCCATGAACATGCTCTACGAAGGACTCAAGGAGAAAGGCGCGATGATGCTCGTCCCGAGCA
>DATFRK010000319.1:0-13597 GCA_035263325.1 Pyrinomonadaceae bacterium
AGGGCACCTGGAGATCAAGCTGATGACAGCCCAAACTCAAGATGAAAGTAATCTAAGGAAATACCTGCTAGGAAATGTCTCCGAAGAAGTCCGATTGGAGCTTGAAGAGCGCCTGATGAGTGACGGCGACTTTTTTGAGGAATTGCTCTTAGTTAAGGACGACCTAACGGAAGACTACATCGACCATTCGCTCTCTGAAGATGAACGTAACAAATTTGAGACGAACTTCCTATCCACTCCGGACCGACACGAGCAAGTCCGCTTTGCGCTCGCCCTGAAGAACTACGCCCAGACCAAAAGATCGCGCAAAACTTTCTCTCAGATTGTCCAAGATCTCGCCAGCTGGTTTCACTTCTTAGACACTGGGAAACTTCGGTTCGCCCGCCTTGCCCTCGCATTTTCCGTCGTCGCAATTGTGGCCTGCATGTTGTTGTTCACTACAATGAACTACAAACGACAAGTGAATCCCCCTGGCGAAACCTTGGCGCTTACGCTGACTATGGCGAACGGGACTCGCTCCGAAGGCGAGCCCGTAAGTAGGGTAAAACTCCCACCTAACGCCTCGGGACTGCACGTCACTCTGATCCTCCCCTCTGAAGCAAGGCCAGGCGAAAGCTATGTCGTTGAACTAGAGAGCGAAAACGGTGTTCGACATAGATTGGACGTTACACTCTCAACTAGTAAGTCGCTCTCCGTAAACATTCCGTCGTCGCTGCTCGTGCGTGGTTCTTACGTTTTGAAACTTTTTACTGTTAGCCCAGGTGGAGTTGAGCAACGGGTTAATGGTGGCTACTTTTTTATTGTGGAATGATGACAGACCCTCGCCCTCTACGTCGCCAATAATACCAGGAGACTAACAGTATCGAGAGAGACAAGAGACTTGTGGCAACGACCGCGACCTTAACTTTGGAGATGGTCACCGCCTTTATTTTGATCGCTTGATTATAGTTACCCTGGAACGTGAAAGCCGCCCAATAGTGAGGAGACTTCCACTCAGGTTTTAGGCGGACTGTGTTCTGCGCTTCGCGTAAAGCAGCTGACGGCGTCATTCCCTTTTCCAGCATCTTCACGTAGAAATCTTTCATCAGCTCGGCTGTCGCCTCGTCGTCTACTTTCCAGAGGCTCGCAACCACGCTTGATGCCCCGGCGTACATGAAACCGCGTGTGAGACCCAGCAGACCTTCGCCCCGCACATCTTTTCCCAGCGCCGTCTGGCAGGCGCTGAGAACGACTAGATCGACTGGAGCACGCAGTCCATAGATGTCCTGCAAGCTCACAAAGCCATTTTGAGAAGTACCGTCAGGATCGATTGTTGAAAGGACCAATCCGGATTTCTCCGGCCGTTCTGGGTCAAGTAAACCATGGGTGGCGAAGTGGAGAATTGCAAATTGAGTCAAATTCGTGTGGAGCAGCCGTTCACGGGTAGCCGCGTGTCCGGCGAAAATGAATTCGCGCCCATCAGGGGTCAATTCACCCAGGTTTGCTAACTCACGATCGGCATAGAACAGCGGCCCAATTGTCGAGGAGTCGAACGATTCACGATTAAGTTCAATGGCCCGCAATGCTCGTTCGAAACTGTTTTCAGCGGCCTGCGTGGAAGCCACTTTCTCGCCCGCCCCTGTGTCGTCGTCTGTCTTTACCTGGTTGGACGCGAATACAGGAGCCCCAAAAGCTACCAACGGCTTGTCGGGCCGATTACGTCGGGTCGCTTCCTCCTGCAACTCCCCCAAAATTGAAGCAGAAGGAGTATTGACTATTTCGTGTCTTGCGACGAGTGGCTCATCAGTTTGAGGATCAGGAAGAATCTGAAACGGGATGTAGTTAAGCACGCCGTCAGCGGCCACAATTATGCGGCGTTTGTCCAATTCCTTAGCTAGGGGCGACAACACAATCCTGCTCAATTCTTTCGCGGCTTGGGCTAGCTCAGTATCGCTTTGCGGACCAGGCCGATCTGACAGCAGTTTATAGACCCTTTGCGCAATCTCGTTGATGTGTCCTTGTGCCAACAGCTCATAACTCGTGATCGTCGTGCGGGTAATCGCCCAGACGTAACTTCGTTCTGTGCCCAGGTTAAATTCCAAAAGGACGGAATCGTCATCCAGCACCTGACTTTGGATGCGTTGCAGGTTCCAACTCCGAGGCTTAACAAGCTGCTCGTAATTTGGGTAGTGAGTCCGGATCTCTTCTCGGATCTTTTCGTATTCCGCCTCTAATTGCACGAGCGCTGTTTCCAGGTTGTCAAGTTCTTCTTTCTGATATTTTCCGCTCAGCAACGTTACCTTGTAGTCCTCTTTCACCTTTAACAATTGACGCAGTGAGGTCTCGCGCTTGGCGAGGTCTGGATCAAGGCCGGCTACTATGGTCGTTTGTGTAGCACGCAATACCTCTGACAGCGAGCGCCCCCGTGCAGATTCACTAATTTCAAAGGCGCGCACTGCGAGAGTTCCGGTTGGATCGTGCTCGTGTTGCTGCATGAGACACTCGATATAGCATGCGTAACGGTCATGAACTGACGCAGAAAACGCTGCTGTCAGATCAGTGCTGGTGGAAACGCGACGAATGTTTTCGGTAGCTTCGATGGCTTTGCGTAAATAGGCTTCTGCGGAATCGAATTTTCCGCTCGTCAACTCCAAACGTCCCAACGCGTAGAATAGCGCTGCTTGATTTAACCGATCGGAAAGGCGGATGAAAGTTTCCAGAGCCTCCGCATAGCTCTGCCTGGCACGATCGAGTCGTCCCTGTCGTTGATAGACTTGCCCTATGAGGGCGTGCACCTGGGCCACCTCTCTGGGATTTGCCGATCGTGCGTAGACGTTAAGGGCAGATTCTAGGTACTGAAGGGCCTTGGGGTATTCGCCCAGCGTTGTGTAAACCCTGCCGAGATACTGATTGCTTGACGCTCCTAAAAGCACGTCTTGGGGAAATTTGGAAAGCACTTCATTGAAGCGGTTCAAGGCTTCGGTCGGGTTTCCCAATAGATAATAAGTACAGCCAAGGCCCCAGGTCGCATATGCGATGAGGTGGGGGTCTTGAGTCTGGCGGTAATACTCCAGAGCTCGGGAGTATTGGGTAATGCCATCCTCTGGCGCACCGTTTTCATTGAAGGCTTCCGCCAGCCCCGAGGCGACTTGGCCCATCATCCGTGGTTCGGCCTCTTCCTTGACCAGAGATTGGGCATACGAAAGAAGTGAAATGCTGCGCTGCCACTCTCCTTTGCGGTACTCGATAAAACCCATCATGATAACGACGGCAGCCTGTTGCGGCGCATTCTTCAATTCCTGCCAAAGCGTTAGCGCGACTTCATAATTTTGTGTTGCCTCAGGCAGCATGTTTTGGGCCAGGTAGCAGCGTCCCATTTGCGCATGGGTACGAGCGAGAGCGGCTTTGTCATTCAGGGTTTCCCATAACGCAAGGGCTTCCTGTGCCGTCAGCAAAGCCTTGGCATGGTTGTCGTAGTTTTGAAGGTCACTGAGGGTCAGCAGTGCTTGTGCTTTACCAGGGTCGTACCGGATCTGCGAACTAAGCTCGAGAGCGTTTTGAAGCTTTTCGGCAGCGCTGGTCCTATCCTGCAAAAGCAGGTAGGCTGCGGCCAAGCCATTCAAAGCGTCGACTTCAATGTCTGGATGCCCCGCAGCTTTGCCTAGTCTCAGAGCTTGAGAGTGATTCGATAGGGCGGCGTCAGGAGCATTCAGCACCAGTTGCAGGTTGCCCAGGCTATTGAATATTCTTGCCGCACTCACCACGTCACCCCTGGTAAGCGAGGCTTGTGCGGCGTCAAGGCGAGTTATTAAAGCAGCTTTTCGCTCCGGAAGGCTGAGAGCAGTGTCGTCAATCGTAGGCTCAACTTGCTGGCCCACCCTACCCTTGACTGGTGTCGTCTCGATTACGTCAAGACACAAGACGACACAGAGTAAGAAAGCCGAGGATAGGCCAGCAAGTACGTTGTGTTTACGTAATCGTACTAGTCTCACGAAAACCCATCAAAGAAATTCGGGCTAAGCCGTTGTTCTTCACCCGGTTCTCGACCTTTCGCAGTGAGAGCGACAGTCGAGTGCGGGTAATTCTTGATGGAAGAACAATCGCAGTCGCCGGTTGGATCATTGCCTCCACCCTTGCCTCGGCCCGTAGAATCTGAGGGTCCTCCTTTCGCCAGTTGTCCGTCTGCGTTGTAAATCAGCGTGGAAATCCTTTCCAGTAACGAAATATCTATACTGGTTGTTGACGCAGTCCTTTCGCGCAGATCACTAAGGACCTCTGTTTTGTGCGGTTTGCGCATGGTCTCCTTGAAGTACTCGGCGAGAAAGCCGCTCCAACCAGTTTTTTGAAACTTGTAGTCTTGATATCTGCCATCAACCATTCCTCGCTTACGCCTTGTCTTCGTCGATTTTTGTTCGCCCTCATTGTCTTGCCAAAACCCGCGATCTGATGGTTCGGTCCAAGGGAAGAAAATCGAAAGTCCATGGGAGTACTGATAGGCAGGGCCGGCGAATTCGGAACGAACGATTATTCCGCTATCGTGGTCAACAGCTCCTCTTGCCAGCTTATCCATTACCGTTACACACGCCCTCTTGAGATCCGACGTCGCATCCTCTGGAATGTCGGATCGCCGAAATCCGTCCACCAGACAGAGGCAGAAGTCATATAGATCAGTGTAGTTCTCCTGCCAGTAGCTCTGCGATTTGAGGTGCGCCAACAGAATGCGATCTTGTGTGGAGGGGTCCTTTAACCCCTTCGTGAGCTGCGTAGCCAATTTCTGGATAGGTTCTTTCAGTTCGCCGACCTTGGTTAAGTCTGACAAGCAAAGGTCATAAGAGTATCCAGCCAGCTGAAAGTCGTAACTGTTGTACAAGCAGTAGTAGAAAATCCTCGTGAGCATTGTTTTGATTGACGGCGCATTTTCTGACCGAGGGCCCTCGGCGCTGCCTGCGTCTGCATTGGATGACTTTCGCGACAGGTCTGGCTGCGCCGTGTCGGGTCTTAGAGCATCATCGTAAGGGTCAACCACGGCAACCGCAGACGCGTGTTGGGAGCCGCCGTTCCCCAGGAAATTAGCACTTTGTCGCCGTGCAACGGAGTTGCCAAGGTCCCTGGCTGTCCTCGCTTCATTTACTGTTTTCTCCGAGTTCGGTATAACCAGCAAGTCACCTGGGCCCGAAGGTCCCAGCTGGTTGAACACCCGCATCAATATTTGTCTATAAGGCCAACTCCCAACGAAGGCAGGGCCCTGCGAGGCTAGCATGTAGTGAGCAGTGTTCTTGAGTTCATAGGCAACCTCCACGCCGCTCATGGAGCAACTGTGAAAACCCACCAACTCGAACTCGCTACTATAATTAGACTTCTTGATCTTCTTTTTGAAGGACCGCAGCACCGCACCCAGGTCCGTCAGAGATAAAAAGTGTTTGGCGGTATTGTTGTCGTCACCTTTGCCTCGTCTTGACTGATCAATATCTCCCGAATGCTCGTCCAGAAGGAACAGGTCATTTCCCACAACCAGGCCATGCCCCATGATGAAGAGCATGTAGTGGCGAGCTGGATAATTCTTACTACAAAACTTGAGGAACCTCGACAGCGAGTGTCTCGGATTTGTTTCCTTATCCATGTCGACATCAAGTTTGGTTGCTTTGAAGGCAAAGGGGCGCTCAATCCCATCCATACTGTTGGTTGCTGAATACTGGAAGCCACCGCTGTTCGTCGACTGAATCTTATCGGAGATTTTCTTTAGCGATTCGCCGATGCTTTCTCGAATGTCAGATTGATTCCAAAGTCTGTCCATCACGAGACTTCTGCTTCTAGGCTCCTGGCGACTGAAACCGATGTTGCTTTCACCAGGGGCCATCAGCTTGTCAACATAATTGACGTCAAATATGTGCGTCGGCTCATTCGGCGTCTGTGGATCAAACTGCGCTATCACGTTAACTTCGGGATGAAACCCCGCGTCCTTAATTGCCTTGAGTTGTGACACGGTACTTGGGGCCAGCGGGTTATCGCTCGCAAGGTAGAACATCACCGTCCATTCTCGTTCCTTCACTTCTGTTTGAGTCATACAACTCCTCTCTTTTCAACCTAGCACTTGCCACTGAGCGACAAATGTTTGCCATCCCAGGGCCAGGATCCAAAAGGTTCAACTGTTTAGATTCACCTACTCTTAATGCGTACGAGCCGGAAAACGTTTCGCGCACTTAGCTGAGAAACGTTGGTTTGGGAATCAACCGCTTGTTCGCAGTCGAATATCGGCTGGCTGGGAAGAAGACTGTCAGGAGTTGGACTTTGTCCTCGGGCGTGAAGGACGTTGCAAATATGCGACGTCGCTATGAGAGATCAGCTCCCCGCCATTGTCAAGAGCTTTACGATGGCACCGCAGCTGCTTTAGCAAAAGATTTCCTTCGTAAGGGTCTCATTCGGACGAAACAAGCAGGGTCAACGGGCAAGGCGTTTGCTGGTGGCCTCGCGCTACATCAACGGCTAAGTGGTCAACTGAAGAAACTGACGCTTGCATGAAAGGAGTTTCATGGCCTAAGGCCTGATTTTGGATTTGTTGCTCAGAACGCGCGGCGTTGTGCGCGTCCCATATGAAGAAGTCGCTTTACCTGCCGAACGAGTGCTGAGATCAGTAACGGTTCCACCTATTCAGTCATTAAGAAGTGGGAGTTCATTGCCTATCCAACGGTCTTTAGAATCTTACCGCGCTGTTGTCAAGTACGGCGGAACATCGAGAGCGATGAGTATTCACCAGGATACTCTTCGCTCAGTCCGGCCCACCTAACGACGTCCGGCGAAATCGTTAGGTCAGGACTTCATCAGTTGACAACCCGTTCGCCTAACAGCCACAGGCGAGGGCCAATGTATAACCCCGCGACCCCGCGATTAGGGCGTCGCTTTTGCGAAAGGTAAATCGAATTTGAAAGGACCCAAAATCATGAGCGCCGAAGTTGTTAGCGCTGCATCAGTTAGCGAAGCGAACAAGAAAACAAGTCTAATCCGGGAGCTTTTCAAACTTATGATCCCGAGTTTAATTACAGCAGTGTTTGGATTTCTTATTTGGAACGCTCAAACCCAGATCCAACAGACAGTTAACAGTAGTAACCAAATATTACTAATGCAAATGGTTCTGAAGGAGGAGTTTTATAAGCGAAGGCTGACGATATACGAAGAAGCCTGCAGGAACATAACCGGCGTCAGGTCTGCGCTTGATGAAGCTGGCGCAGCGCCCGAAAAAGAGACTCAAGCGATGATCAAACTGGCGGAGCTAGACAAGCTCAACAAAAGCAATGCGCTTTATTGGAGCGATGATCTCGAGAAGCGACTAGCTGCGTTGTGGTCATTGGGTATCGATAAATTGAGATACAAGCAGTTCGCGGATGAGGCTACCAACAAGAGTATTAGCTCTGAGATTTCAGGCCTGTATAAGCAGATGAAAGATGACTTGGCAGTAAAGGAGATGGCCCGCATAACGCACCAGAAGGACTAGTCACGCGATTGTTCGCCAGAACCAGCGTCCACAAACTTATAGTTTTTAGGAGGTTAAGAAACACAAATGCGTAGCAAACAAATTTTTGGCTTTAGCGGACTGCTTGGTCTATTACTTGTATCGTTGATTCCCTTAGTTGGGATTAACCAGGCTAGTGCCAAACGTAATGCCCCGATCGTCGACATCGTGACTGATTGTGCTGACGCAACCAAAGACTGCAAGTCACCGGTGAAGTATCTTGGAGAAAAGGACGGGTGTGCTTGTTTTGCCTGCGAATTCGGTAAACCAACCCAACGTATAATTTGCACAGCAAATCAAGACGACAAGAATAAGCTGATGGCCCAATCAAGAGTCAGGTAGGAAAGAGCAGGTTTATCAATAGAATTCTGACGCCAGCCAGTGAGGCAAGGGTGTCACAACTCGACCGACGGGGCGAAGAAAGTATCACGGACCATTGGCCCAAGGTGCTCGCAGACCGTTAACCAAACGAGGTCAATTACATGAAGGTAACCGTCGAAAAACCGGACGACTGGCTCAAGATCGCCAAACTTGGTGGTCCCGTCGTCGACCCGATGATTCTGCGCTGTGGCGAACTCTTCCTGCGCGGAGCCGCTGGCGTCAGCGATGCTAATGCAGCGTGGGACCTCATGACGAAGAACATTCACGCGCTGAGCATGTTCTTCGACCGGCTCATCCTCGATGAGAAGATCCCGGTCTTCAATTACGCAGATACTTTTGACATCGGCCAGAACTTCAACCAGGGAGTACTGTCGCAGGTCAACGGGAAAGAGGAGATTCTCGTCGACGTAGATGTGCGCTACGGTGCCTACATGAAGGTAAAGAAAGCTGCGCTCGCGGAATTGAAGAAGCTTTATGCTGGGGGTGCAGCGGGTGTCGACGCTCAGGAAGCGTACAACATCCTCGGCGAACTGACCACCTCGGGATACGCTTGGTATCCAAAGCTCGGTAACTTGGCACTTCGCGACGACAGCGAGAAGCGGCTCGCTGCGTTCATTCTCGGGGGATTGATCTTTGGCGCGTACGCGCAGCAGACGGGCACTGATCACCTGATGCAGCCAAAACGATCACGTCTGTTTCTCGCAATCTCGCTTAAGCAGAAGGCGTCGCGTGATGCCGAGCAATACCTATTCAAAAATCTTGCCGGTCTCGTCGAGCGGCCCACTGCCGACGTTCCTTACACACCGACATTCTTTCCCCTGCTCTTGGGAAAGAGCGCAGGGCCAGCTCAGCTCTTGACTAACGCCCTCAAACTCCGGCGCTCGGGCGCAGTCCGGGATTATCGCAATTGGCTTAAGGCCGCACTCACTGACTTCGATACGAACGGCCGCATTCCGACCTCACGCGCCAGGGAAGTGAAACGGATCGCAAACGGGATTCAAGAAAAACTTGCCGGTTTGCCCGTCCCACAGATCCAGATCAAGATGACTGTCGCGGATGTCGCCGCAGTCAAGCCACCGGGCGTCGCCGTGGATCTTACAGCACCAGCGAAGGCGGCATGGGGATGGCTAGTCGGGCAGCTCCCGGGCAGGCGGCACCGCAAGCTCCTGACACGCGCAGTCATCGCTGATCGGGAGTACGTGGAGCTTGATCGCCGCGTCAAAAAGGTGTGGGGCGGTTCCGGGCTGCTGGGTTGACCGAGCGTAAAGCTCAGCGTTCCGACGCAAGGCGCCCAACAAGTTGTTGCAGGTCAAGCCGCAGATTCCGTGTCCTCATCATGCATATGAAGTTTTCGCATGCATAGGCTTGCTCAGCCCTTTTTGTGTAGACCGCCAACGGGACGCGGCGGTACATGACCGCGGCAAAACCTAACTACTTCTCTTGTGTAATCCGCCGTGATAAGAAGCATAAAACAATAGATGGTAGATGTTGACCATGCCCGTGGCTATGCTAGGGCCAAAGGAGTAGACTTGCGCCGCCAAACGGTCGGTTCGCGAAGATGCTAAAGCGACGAAATCACGAGTTGAGGTCGAAAGTTAAATATGATCGGCGGCAAACTCGCTGGCGCAAGTAATCGACAGCTGCATTTCTAAAGACGGACTAGAAGCGGAGGCTTAGAGAATCGCCGAGTTCTCTCGTACATAACTTTTGCAAAAAATTAAGGAGTTCACGCCCAGTACCGTAACGTCTGCAGGCTTAGACAGTGAGGCTCCTTAGAGGTGAAACATGGCGAGTCAGCAGAATATCCAAACAGCGAAAGAAAGCGAGTCCCCCTCTACTATTAAACAGGCATTAGATATTCTAAAACACCCTCTGGTCCTATTAGTCATTGGAGCTACCATAACCTCTCTGCTGGTCCCATATTTGAACGCCAAAGTAAATCGTAATGAAATATTGCAAGCGGCTAGACTGAAAAAGGCGATTGAGATTGGAGAACATAATACGGAATTCAATAGCAAGTTTAATACACTCAAAACAATGTTGGAGTCATTTCATAAACGAAGTGTTAGGGCGCGGCTCAACCCTTCCGAATTTAGAGAGGCAAAATCAAAATTCCTCGATGAGTTTAGTAGACGCTATCTCGATCTTGATGAGAAAGCGTGGTGGTGGTATCCGGCTCTTGAAAGAGAGGCATCCGTTATGCGTCTAAGTTCGAGGAGTGATCTGCAAACACTCGATACTGAGTTGACGGAATATGGAGATAATTTGAATAAGAGCTTTGCCATTCTTAGACCGTTATGGCAGGCGTTAACAGCTTACGATTACGACCCTAATGATAAGGAATGTACGAATAAAGTAGACAAGATTATCGCAGATGTAAATGATCCAAATAACGGACTTCCGCCTTTGTTCCAGTCTCGAAACCTTCTTATAGAGAAGATTGCGGGACATTTTTCCTCGGCTCAGTAGATTTTTACTTTAGACTCGTTTTGCAAGCTTGAATGCCCGCCGCCAAAAGCTCAAAGCGAAAATGAGCCCTATCGCTACGCCGGAGCCACCATTAATCAATACAGTCCCATCCCATTATTGAAATCCCTTCTGCAAATTCGTGCTTCCCCAGCTAGCCAGGTTCCTGAGAGCAAACTTCGTAATGGGCCTTGCTATAGCTGGGATGAAATGTTTCTGGAGATTTTACCATTCTGAGTGAAGAGGAAAATTTTGTGAGTGGTTTGAAAAAAGGGTATTCGACACGCAAGGTGGTGTCCTGATGTGAGGACCCGATCATCCGCAGTATCAGCTATATGCGTTGAAGTTGATTCAAACAGAAGGACTACTCCGGCTTACAGGATAAGGAGAAATAGATCATGACTACCGGCAAGGAAATGGTAACGCTGGCTATCTCGCGTGTCGGTCAGAAATATGAGAATGTTCTTGTTCCGAAGAACAATGCGAACTGGCACGGCCCTTGGGATTGTGCTGAATTCATGTCGTGGTTGGTGTTCCAGTCGTCTGGGATACTCTACGGTTGCCTCGACGACAATGCCCCACCTCCTCAGGCTGATGCTTACACAGGCGCCTGGCGCCGTGATTCAGCAAATCTCGGTAAACGTATTACGGTTGACAGGGCCGCCGCCATAGAGGGCGCATTCGTTCTTCGTTTTCCCCCGGGACCCGGAATGATGGGACACGTTGCAATCTCTAAAGGACAGGGCGGTACCGTCGAGGCGAAGAGCCACGTCGCCGGCGTGGTAGAGGATAAAATTGACGGTAGACGTTGGGACACTGGCGTACTCATCCCGGGAGTTACATACGACGACACTGTGCCGTCCATACCTGTGACGCCAGGTCGAGTCATTCATATGGGTGGTACAAATGATCCTAACATTGTGCGCTCTATTCAGAACGCACTCGCCATCAAGAATATAGATCCTGGTCCGATCGATGGAAAATACGGACCGCTAACTACGGCTGCTGTCGCTGCGTTTCAACAACGCGAGGGCTTATTAGTGGATGGGGAGGTGGGCCCAGAGACCGCAGCAGCCCTCGGAGTTCAACTTTAACTCATACCAAGGGAAACTTGATTTTGAAGGCGAAGTGGATACTCCGTAGAAACACGATTCAAAATGAGAACCTTTTCCCCCACAAGTTGGTTGCTGCAGGTAGCAACGTCTATGAAGCATAGATGAGTTGATTCGCAGAACTTCTTACTTCGTTCAGGTGCTGACCGCTTGGTAAAAGGAGAAATCAAAATGACAACCATGCCAACCCTTTCTAGTCGTATGACTGCGGTTATCTTGATTCTGGTGACAGCGGCAATGTTCGCGGCAGCGTGGTTTCTTCCCCATATGGGCTCACAAGGTATTTCACCGGGATGGGTTTACGTAATGGTGATGGGTTTGATGATCCTGTTCATGGCTGTGACGGGAATCAGAATCAGCGGCCGACCCGCGGGCATTTTGATTAACGAACGAAACATTATGAGCCTTGCACGATTTCAAATAGTCTTGTGGACCATAATAATTCTCTCTGCCTTTCTCACAGCTGCTGTACTAAGAATCTATTCAGGGATTTCAAACGCTTTGGCAATTGGCCTGGATGAGAAGCTCTGGGCGTTGCTAGGTATCAGTACTGCGTCATTGATCGGCAGCCCATTACTTCAGTCCCCAAAGAAGGTGCAGGTACCAAAAGAAGAAGAAGTGAACAAAGCCAAGGGCGCATTGAACGAGACTTCGATCGAGACGCAGGGTCTACTTTACAGGAATCCGACAATCGCGGACGCGGCCTTTTCGGATATGTTCGAAGGAGATGAAGTCAGTAATACCGCTTACATCGACGTGGCTAAGACGCAGATGTTCTTTTTCACAGTTGTTGCTGCGCTAAGCTACTCGATAGATCTAACAAAGTGGATCAGCGGTACCAGTGTCACGGCGACAGACGCTGCCTTTCCGCTTGTTTCAAGTGGGCTAGTCGCGATCCTGGGAATAAGTCATGCTGGCTTTTTGACTGGTGCATCAACTACGCATACACCAACGGATGATAAGAAACTCCCAGCACCTGCGCCAGTAGTGCCCGCACCAGTAGCGCCTGCACCAGTAGCGCCTGCACCAGTAGCGCCTGCACCGGTAGTGCCTGCGCCAGCAGCAGGCTGATGCGAGTAAGTATGTCACGTTAACCTGGATGACGGTGAAAGCGCTGAAGTGCGATCACTGCCCAATGGATGGCCCATTGGATTGTCTTCTTTAACCTATTACCTCTCTCCAGGGTGGACTTGAAATCTCGCATCACCCTGAAAAGGACTAAACAAGACGCCTTTTGGGGTTAAGCCTTGGCCCATCGACTTGGCGGCAATTGGGGAGTTATTGTCAAGATTTTGTATGAGGAGTGATCCCGCGGCCATTCTTTTACTGCTTCTTGTGGGATATCGAAAACTTCGCCGGCCTGGTCCAGTGCTCGCCACAAGTATTGACGCATCCGTTGATCTTGAGAAACACTTCATCCAAGTGCCATCCGATCGCCAGCTTCCGGCTGGCGCCGTCGCAAGTTGTTCTCCTAATTCTGGCCGAACTTGAGACACCATTCTCGAACGGTTTCGTAAGCGAGAGCAACGCTGCGCATGGCTAAGATTTCCTGGACATCGCGGAAGCTCAAAGGAAGGCGAAAGTACTACCAAATGCAATGACTGATGATCTCGGTGGGGAAGCGATGACTCTATTAAATGAGGAGGATTAACGAAATGACGACGCGAGTCCAGAGAACGGACCAGTATGACAAAGGAGAGAAACCAAATCAGTCTCAGAAGAGAATGACTTCCGAAACAGAAGGTTTGTCAGCAGAAGACGGCAAAACCGACCCTGACCAGAGAACCAGGGCAGACTGGCTAGTAATGGTCTATTTGGCGGGTGATAACAACCTCGCGGAAGAGTGTGTGTTTGCGCTCACTGAGATGAACCACGTCGGCTCAGTGGCAGGAAAAATGGAAGTCATGGTCCACCTCGATACGTCGGTACACGAAAACACGCTGATGCGAATCAGTAAAAGCGATAAACCCGGCGAGACCAACAGACGGCTGAACAGGATCCGCATGGAACGATTTAAGCGTACACAAAGTATAGGTAAAACCGAAGAACCGTCAGATGCAGAAGATGATGACGAGCGCCTCGGAGTTATCTACAGCTTTGTCGAAAAGTGTGTTGCCAAGGTTGAAGCTAAACATCACATGCTGATTCTCTC
>DATFRK010000320.1:0-6147 GCA_035263325.1 Pyrinomonadaceae bacterium
CCCACGGCTTCCTCAACTACTTTCAGACTGGTTGTTCATACGTACCGGCTTTGATGCTGCTGCTGGTTGGCTGGTATTTCCTGGCTCGGTGCGAAGTGTCGGCAGCGCCTTTGCGAACAGCGGTCTTGACGGGACTGATTCTCGCCTTATCCGTCTGCCTGTGGTTTCCCTTTTTGTTCGCGCTTCCAGCTGTGCTCCTGTCGCCACTAATCCTGTGCAAGTTTGACCGGCAAACTTTGCGACACGTGTTGATAACGGGTTGCTTCATTGCTCTCTTCGGCGCGGCCGCTTACGGGAGTATTGCTGTAGGCGTGCTGGGGATAACTAGTGTTCACGGATTCCGCGCCTGGATGGCGGCGGCCTCTCACGATACGGAGATCCGAGGCGTTACGAGAATGGTGTTTGGTTTTGCGCGTTCCTTCATCTTCATGGGTAACGATGGCATGCTCTTCAAACGCTACCTGCTCAAGGACCCATTCAACACAGTTACGCTCCTTGATTTGTTACGGTTGAGCCTATGGAAACTCGCTCTCTTTTACCTGGTGATGGCGGCAATCTGCATTAGCCTCTTGCGTTCTGCCATGGGCCGGAGAGTACTGATTCTCTTAGTAGTCGGGGCAGTTCCGATTCTACTCTTTGCCATCCTATTCGATGGCGGCGCGATTGAGCGTTACTTCCCGCTGTATCCAGTGGTTTTCTTTGCCCTCGCCTTAAGTTTGTACTGTCCGAAGCCACTGCCGGGACTCAAGTATCTGGTGATGATCTTTGGCGCCGCAGTGATTGTGGCAAATGCCAGTGCCATGGCCAAACCAGTTCAAGATCGAGAGCAAGAAGCATCAGCTAATCGGATTGATGCGTTACTGCCAGTGCTGAAGCCACACAGTCGCATCATGACTGTCAACTGGCAAGATGATCTGATCAATTTTGGCAGAAGCTTTCCTTTGCATCCGATTAACCGTCGCGGAGAACTTCAGATTGGTGCTCTCGTAACGCCCGGTACAACGTATGCTCAGCGTTGGCGCGAGGACTTCGCGACCAACGCCTTAAAGGCCTGGCGGGAAGGCGGCGATGTTTGGGTCTCCAGAAGGGCACTGTCGACACGACCGCTGTCCGCATGGAATTGGGCAGAAGGCGATGTGGAAGGCGTTTCGTGGAAAGACTTCTCTCCGTTCTTTGCGCAATTGGAAACGGGCGATTCAATTGGTGGCGACGACGGTTTCTTCCGTGTGTTGCCGACTCCTAAGAATCAAGAGTTTCTCAGTAATGTTTCTAATAAGAAACACACTATTGGCATGCTTCAGACAAACGCAGTGATGGATATTGGCAGACTTTGGTATTTTCCGGTTTATGTTTAGGGTTCACTACAAAAAGTTACTGGTAGTTGTGGCAATTTTGATCGCTGGGTCCCTGGCGTTGCTCTTCGGCCAGCGATTGGGTCAACGCCCGCGCCGTACAACCGCTCAAGGAGGGAAGCTCATAAATGTTCCGGCCGGAGCCGATTTCCAGGCGGCGCTCAATAAGGCAGAATTCGGCGACACCATAGTCTTGCAAGCTGGCGCTACTTATCAAACTAAGTCAGGTTTCACCCTTCCCTACAAAGGACCAGGAACTGGTACAGACGCGGACTACATAACGATCCAAACTTCGAATCTCGCCGGCATCGCTGCTGCAAATGAACGCCTGGATCCGGCGAAGCAAGCCGCCGCAATGCCCAAACTGGTAGGCACCGGACAGGATTCGGTGATTCGTACCGAGGCGCGTGCGCATCACTATAAGTTGATTGGCCTGGAAATGACCGGCAGCGGCTCAACCTACCTGGCAGATCTGGTTTCGCTTGGTGACGGTGAGATGAGTCGTGCGGACCGGCGAGCGATGACAAACTTTGTCGTTGATCGTTGCTTCATTCATCCCCACGAAGTCAGTGCGACGGAGTTACTGCCAAGCAGCGTAACGAGAAGTTCCGGACGGGGAATCGCGATACAGGTAGTGGAAGGATGGGTAATCAACTCCTACATCGCGGGCTTTGCAGGAAAGTTTTCTACTTCTCCAACTGAATCGATTGACTCCTACGGTATTTACTCCGTTTCTGGACCAGGACCATTACACATCCTCAACAACTATATCGAAGCCCAGTTCAACAACGTCTTCACTGGAGGCGGCACAAACGACACGCCAAATACTGCGAAGATGAGCAATATGACGGAGAGTTCCGGAACATTTTCCAATGTTGCGAACTTGAGTGTTGGCGATTATGTCGCCATGCGCGATGAGCATGCTAACAACGTCGGTCCAAACGAGAAGTGGCAGGTCGCAAAAGTCAATTCAATTAGTGGAAACAATGTGACCTTTACCATCGAACGGGGACAGTACAGCGCTCAGCTTGGCGTCCCTGATAACGGAGGTGAAGCCCGTTGGAATGGTGATCATGTCAAGGATGTTGAGATAAGAGGTAATACAATCTCGAAGCCTGACGTGTGGGGGACCTCGGTTACCGGAAACACCACCAACACTGGTTTCCCCAATGCCTACAAATCGTATATTGAGTTAAAGGATTGTGTAGACTGTTCCATCACCGGAAATTCCTTTTATTCAGGGGTCGGTACCGCGATGGCCTTTACCGTGCGCAATCAATATGGTTCGGCTCCGTGGCTGACAATTCGCAATCTGGTGTTCCAGAATAATCTCATTGATGGCTACCAGAACAATGCCTTTGGCATTCAACTGAGAGACAACGAGCGCCCCTCGATAAACGGTGGCGACGTGCTGATCGTCAACAACTTGATCATCAATGAACGAAGTAGTTCTGGTTCGTCTGCGTTCTTCACCCTCAACGGAGCTCGCGGCATCACCTTCAGTCACAACACCATCTTGCAATCAGGCAAACTTTGGGCAGGCGGTGGCTGGCCATCAACCGGTGTAGTCCTCAAGGACAATATCGTGCAATCAGGCGCCTATGGCCCAACCTGTGATAACAATCCGCCTAATACCATCGCGAGTTGTTTTCCTTCGTACGCTACGTCGCACAATGTAATCGTGGACACGCGGAACGAACGCAACCCGCCACTTTCAAGCGTTATCTCCGGCTCGAACTTTTACCCCGTCAGCCGGAACGCAGTCGGATTTGTCGATCCCGCGAAAGGCAACTACCAACTGTCGCCCAGCAGCCCCTACAAAGGTAAAGCGTCCGATGGAAAAGATCCGGGCGTAGACATGGCGGCCTTGCTGGCCGCCCTGAAGAGTTCTTGAGGTGTCTGAGAAAAGTGATTGCTGATCTGAAAGATAAAATAGTTTGGAATTTTCCCTGGCTTAGTCGCTACCCGTTTTGGCGCAGCAATGAGATGTTGCGCCGCGTCAAAGATGGCCCGGGCGGGCAACACGTGATCTTTACAGTGGCCAATCATTTTGAGCCCGGCTACAACGTCATTCCGAACGATCGTGGTGGCCTGGGAGTGGAATTACCGTGGGACACGCAGGTGCGGCGGCTCGAAGATTGGTGTGATCAAGCGCTGGCCATTGGTGAAGCCGTGCGCGACCATGACGGGACGCCATTTCGCCACACCAACTTCTATCCCATCGAGCAATACAATCGTCGCCTGCTTGACCGTATGGCCGAGCTGCAGGACGCGGGATTCGGCGAAGTTGAGATTCATTTGCATCATGGCGTCGAGAGTCCTGACAACGCTGAGAACCTCAGACGAACGTTGGTCAAGTATCGCGACATCTTTGCCAATGAACACCGCTGTCTATCTCGCGAGCACGACAACGACATCCCGCGCTATGCTTTTGTTCACGGCAATTGGACGCTCGGCAACTCGGGAGATGGCTGGTGTTGCGGCGTAGACTCCGAACTGGAAATACTGGCTGAGACCGGCTGTTATATCGATATGTCGCTTCCCTCGATGCCCAGTCGCGCCCAGGTATCTCGCATCAACGCTATCTATGAATGTGGATACCCGCTTAATCAACGCAAAGCCCATCGCTCGGGGCCGAGTCTGAAAGTTGGTGCGGAACCAAAGTTGCCGGTAATTCTTTGCGGCCCACTTATTTTTGACTGGCAGGGAAGAATGCAGGGATTGCCCTTGCCCAAGGTTGACAATGGCGCCCTAACCAGCAACTATCCCATGAATCTGACTCGGTTTGACCGTTGGCGCAATGCCAGAATCACTGTGGAAGGTCGCCCTGAATGGGTATTTGTTAAGGTTTACTGTCATGGATTTTTTGATCACGACCAGCCGGCCCTTATCGGCGATAAAATGCGCGTTTTCTTACAAGAGGTTCTTGAATTCGCCGACCGCACTGGAAAGTTCAAGCTCCACTTTGCCTCAGCCCGCGAAGCCTTCAACATGGTGATGGCCGCAACGGAAGGGCAAAGTGGTGATCCCGATTTGTACCGCGACTACAAGCTGCGCCAAATCATGAAGATGGACTCAAGATTCCCCTCGAGAGTCCAGGTTGGACATAGTTAATTTAAGGTTATAATAAGATACGGAGAGTACCCCTATGGAAAATGCCCCCAAGCTTCGCATCGCGAATCCCAGCGATGTTATCCCTCAATCTGACGGAAAGAAGCCAGCCACCCCAGCTGATGATCGTTTAGCCGAAAAGCTAGCCGCAGAACTCGACCAGAACGGGATCGTCGTCCTGCCACCTCTCTTCAGCCCAGAACAGCTTCGCGACATGCGAAAGGCGTTCGAAACGCGTTTGCATGGTATTCGCTGGAATGACCTGGATGGTTACGAAAAAGAACCCTTAAGACGAGTTGTTCAAGATGTGCTGACGGTAGAACAGGGCTTTGTCGATCTGGCAGTACACCCGCTCGTTACCAGTATCATTCGCCGTTACATCGGACCAAACTTTGCCCTCACCGAGGCCAAAGGCTGGAAGTCATTGGCCACCAAGCGAGACTTCCAGGGTTGGCATGGTGACTACTGGTATGACGAAACCAAAGTCTCAGGTATCGCCAGAGAGGTTAAGATGGCCATGTATCTTACCGACGTGCGTACCGGAGCTTTCAATTACATCAAGGGCAGTCATCAGAAGCAGCATCCCCGCGTGGTTAGCAATCAAGAACTGGGCGACGTGTCACAGTCTCAGGTTCGCGAAGCCCTGGGTCCTGCAGGCACAGCATTCTTGTTTGACAGCTCGGGAATTCATAAACAAGGTGTGCCCATCCTTGAAGAACGCTTAGCGGTGTTCTACAACTATCACGATCCAAACGTCCAGTTAGCCAAGGAAGCACTGGACTACTACCGTTATCATCCCTTGCTCTTGAACGCGGCGTTTCTGGGGGATCTATCTCCAGAAGCACAACGGGTCCTGGGCTTTGGCAACAAGACTCGCTACAAACCCGCGTTTCTCCGCACCACCAAACATAAGTTTCTCTACAAAACATTTGACCTGGCGTTTGGCGCGACCGTCAAAGTGGAAGATTTCTGCGAACGCGCTGGAAACAGGTTAGGTCGGGTTCTCGGGCGTAACGCCTGATTTGCGCCCCAAGAAGGCGTCGACAGATCCGTGGTCTGCCGACTCATTTTTGGGGCCCTGCGGCGCAACCGTTTCTGCTGCGCCGTATGAGGTTTCGGTTTTGCGCAATTGCCGGAGGCATCTATGGCAGCAGTAGTCTCAGTCTTTGGTTTGGCGCCGCGCTACATCGGCGGTGGTGAGACCTATGCGCGCGAGCTCTCACTCCAACTTGCGGAAAAGGGCTGGCACAGTGTCCTGTGTTTCCTCTCAGCACCGTCCGACGAAGTACGACAGTACCTGGATCTCCCAAATGTCTCGATTGAGGTGCTTGAAGACTCGGACCTTCCCCAACCGCGGTTGGCCACGATTAAGAAACTGTACGGGATTTTGAAGAAACATAAGGCCAAGGTGCTTCATTTGCACATGGTGGGTTTTGTTGGCCTGTTTCCCTGGGTCGCGAGGCTGCAATCTGTCGATCGCGTTTTCTTTACTCATCACATGTCGAATCCTGAAGGGTACGTGGCTAAGCGTGCCTCTTTGTGGAAGCGACATTTGGTGCGGGCCATCAATTGGCCCATGTCAGCAGTGATTTGCGTCAGCGACTATAATCGAAAGAGTTTATCTGCCCTCGACTTGTTACCCGACAACAGATTTAAGCGCATCTACAATGGGGTCGACTTTTCG
>DATFRK010000321.1:0-8471 GCA_035263325.1 Pyrinomonadaceae bacterium
GGCCGTGGCATACCGGGCGGCGTTTCGGTTGGCTGTACTGCGTGACTCGGGTGACGTAGACTCGCCAGGGGAAACAAAGTACCGGAACAAAGTACAAAGCACCAAGCCCGAACGCTTATGTCAACCATCCAACAACGAGAACTGTTTCGCCTGATCAATGAAGCTGAGGACCGGGGGGAACGCGTCGTCGTGGCTACAGTGGCCCATACACGAGGCTCCACTCCGCAGCAACGCGGTGCCAAAATGCTCTTCTTTCAAAACGGAGAAGTTGCAGGCACCGTCGGCGGAGGGTGCATTGAAGCGGAAGTCTGGGCTGAGGCACGTGAGGCGATGCGCTCAGGAAAGTCAGCGCTGCATCACTTTTCGCTGACGGCGGAAGAGGCGAGTGAAGAAGGAATGGTGTGTGGTGGGACGATGGATATTTTTGTTGAGGTGATGGGTGCGGGATAGTGAGGCCCGCGCGATCGCTGTTCAGATTTATTGGTCATGTATCATTTGACATTTATCATTTTCGGAAGGAAGAGGCTATGCCCACTTCCTTAGAGCAAAACTACAAATCCAAACATACGCATCCCCTCAATCGGCTGTCGCACTCGATAGGGATTCCGCTGATCGTTATTTCCCTGCCACTTTTCCTCTTCAATTGGCGCTGGGCGTTGGGACTCTTTGTTGTTGGTTGGATCCTCCAGTTTGTCGGCCACGCGATTGAAGGAAACCAACCAGCCTTCTTCAAGAACCCAATCTACTTGTTGGTTGGTCCACTATGGCTGGCCCGGCGAGTAGGTTCTGCCCTTGGAATCAACAAACCTCCGCCAGTGAAATAGGAATTTCCACCAACAATCAATGGATGACAACCGAGACCAGCGATCTGCGCCTTCCGTTACCCGGGCGGCCGCGAGAGTGCTTGAAAGGGGCGGGATTGCGGCCCTTATCACCGTGATCGAAGGGCCCGCTAACGTGGGAGCGAAACTGCTCGTTGCGCCTGGGAGTATGCCGACCGGTGAGCTCGGTAATGAACAGCTAAACACCGCTGTCATCCTACAGTCGACAGTGTTTTTGGATTCTTGCGAGGAGACGCGCTCCTTACGAGTGCAAGAGTTTGCGCCCGACTTGTCAGATTGGGCTGCGACGCTCCTGCTTTTTGAAAGGATTCAACCCGAACCACGGCTCGTGATCTGTGGGGCCGGACACGTCGGCGCCGCCCTCGCAAAACTCAGTAACTTTATCGGTTACGAAACAACTCTCATCGACGATCGCCCGGAATTTGTAACTGCGGAACGGTTTCATGGTCACCCAAAGATTGAACTCATTGCCGCCGAGGATTGGACCACGGCTGTGCGCCAGGCAATTGGCAACGGCAGAGGCGTATCGGTGGCCGTCGTCACGCGCGGTCACAGCCAGGATGAAGAGTGCATGCATGCAGTGATGAGTACTAACCCGGATTACGTTGGCTTGATCGGCAGTAAACGACGCACGTCGATTGTGATCAATCGCTTGAAGGAGGCGGGTGCGAGTGCGGAGCAGTTAAGCAGAATTCATGCGCCCATCGGTCTCGACATTCGGGCGGTAACTCCGGAAGAAGTCGCGCTGGCAATCATGGCGGAGATTGTAGCTCAACGACGTGGGGGCACCGGCGGGTCACTGTCCGCGTGGCGACGCAAGTAGTTTTTGATTTTTGACTTTTGATTTTTGATTGTGCTGGGCAGAAAGTTGAGCTCGGAGACTTTTGTCTGAGAAGAAGATGTCTGTGGCGAGCAGTAATCAAAAATCAAAAATCCTACAATCAATTATGCCAGTGGAGAGTGCAACCTTAACTGAACCAGGTCATCATGTGCGACCCCGCGGCCGCAAGATGTTTCGCGCCCTTTCGCACCGCAACTATCGACTGTTCTGGACCGGCGCTTTTCTTTCCAACGTCGGCTCCTGGATGCAAGCGGGCGCGCAGGGATGGTTAGTACTCCAACTCACAAACTCTTCGTTCTGGTTGGGTCTCGATGCTTTCATGGCCACTGTGCCCGGGTTCTTCTTGACCCTGCTCGGCGGCGTGTTTGCCGATATTGTCGACCGTCGCCGGCTACTCATCTACACCCAAATCGTAGCGGGACTTTCAGCCTTAGGGTTGGGAACGGTGGTGTGGTTGGGAGTGGTTGATCGCTGGATGGTCCTTGGCTTTTCGTTTGTAACAGGCTGTTGTATGGCCCTGGCCAGTCCTTCGTACCTGGCTCTGACTTACGATCTAGTTGGCCGTGAAGACCTCGCGAATGCCATAGCACTCAATTCAACTCAGTTTCAGCTATCTCGCGTACTTGGCCCGGCGTTGTTTGGCTTCGGCTTCAAAATCTTTGGCCTCGCCGGTTGCTTTTTTGCCAACGGCCTTTCGTTTGTCGCCGTTGTCGTGGCTTTGAAGAAGGTACGTTTTGCGGAGCAACCAGTGAGCAGTCCCGCGGCCCCGAAAGATCAAACCGGCCTTTGGGCTGGTTTGCTTGCAGGCTTTAAGTACGTCCGGAATCGACCCCGGGTATCGTCATTGCTGCTTCTTTCTGCCGTGAACAGCCTGTTCGGAGCTCCGTATTTTGCGATGATTCCCATCTATGCGCGCGACATCTTCCATCTCGGGGAGACTGGCCTGGCGTGGTTGATGAGCGTAGCTGGCGCTGGCGCGCTGAGCGGCGCCTTACTGGTGGCTTACCTCGGCGACTTCAGGCGTAAGGGTTGGCTGGTACTGAGTGGCGGGTTGGTCTTTGGCATTTGTGTGACGATTTTTGCCCTGGCGACAAACATCTACTTGTCGATGATCTTTCTATTTGGGTTGGGTTTTGCGATCGTGGTGTCGGTGGCCACTACCAACACACTGCTACAGACTTTGGTTACCGATCAAATGCGCGGAAGAGTGATGAGTATGTTTGTCCTCTCGTTCATGGGTACGATGCCGATCGGAAACATCATCGCCGGCGCAGTCTCACATCGCTTTGGCGCGCCACACACACTCGCAACAGGCGGCATCGTTGTTACGTTGGTGGTGACCTGGGTCGCAATTACCAATAGGAGACTACGGGAACTGTATTAACTGATGCCACGGCCTTGCGCCGTGGTCCGTTCACGCTTACTACTACACCTACGCCTTAAACCGCCGGTAATGCCACGGCCTTGCGCCGTGGATGCTTACGATTGCTCCAATCCCCGGCTCTTAGATGTACCAGCGGGTGTAAACCTCCAGGGCGCAAAGGCCGTTGCATCCTGACCGGAATCAGGTGTAGCGCTTATTTAGCAACCAAGCGTGAGACTTCCACGGCGCAAGGCCGTGGCATGGGAAAAGCGCGCAAGAAACCCTTCCTGAGCCGTTCTACCAATGAACAAGGGGGATTCCTTTACCTTTTGGGAGAGCCAGATGCGAACTCCATTCAATTTGCTGCGGTTTTTGCCACTGCTGTTGGTCACTCTAATCTTCAGCGCCATCGCCCAGGGACAGGGCGTCATCGTTCCCGGGCCTTGCCAACGTTGCCCGGTCCTACCACGACCCATTACCTTACCAAGGGCTCTGCCAGTAAAGTCGATCCGTCTCGATACCAGGATCCTCTCACAAGTTGCGACGACCCATGTTGAACAAGTCTTTCGCAACGACACTGACGCAACGCTCGAAGGTACCTATTTTTTCCCGATACCTGAATCCGCCTCGGTAGCAGAATTCGCAATTTGGGATGGAGATCGGCGACTCGTAGGCGAGGTTCGCTCGCGTGAAGAAGCTCGGCGCATTTACGACGAGATTGTGCGCCGCAAGCGGGATCCCGGCCTGCTTGAATACGCGGGTAAGGATCTATTTCAAGCCAGCATTTTCCCCATCGCGCCACACTCCGACAAAAAACTCGAACTCACTTACACGCAAGTGGTGCGGGCAGAAGGGGGCACAGTTGCCTACCGCTATCCGCTCGGCACTGGCCGGCAACTAGCCACCATTGGCTCCGTCGCCGGCCGGGTCGAAGTCGAGAGCAAAGAACCGCTGCGAAATGTTTATTCACCAACTCACGCAATCGACGTTAAGCACAACAGTGAGCGTAGGTCTGTAGTGTCGTTTGAAAGTGAGGGTGGTAAGGAGCCGCAGGACTTTCAACTCTTCTACACGATTTCCAAAGAAGACTTCGGCCTTACTCTGTTGACAAATCGCGAAGCCGGAAAGGACGGCTACTTCCTCCTGATGATCTCGCCAAAAGACAATTGGACCGAGCAGGAGTACTCAGCGAAAGACGTTGTTTTTGTAGTTGATACCTCGGGGTCGATGGCCGAAGCGGGCAAAATGGAGAAGGCGCGCTCGGCTTTGCTCTACGGCATCAGCATCCTGCGACCGCAAGATCGTTTCAACGTCATTTCGTTTGCCGGCGAAGAGCACTTGATGGAGTCTGGTCTGGTGGCGGCTGATGAAAAGGGTCGACAACGCGGTGAGGTGTTTGTAAAGGCTCTGAGACCAGTGGGCGGCACAAACATCAACCAATCATTACTTGCTTCGTTGCGGCAGTTCCAGGACAGCAGTCGACCGAAGATCTTGGTGTTTCTCACCGATGGCTTACCGACCGTTGATGAAACCAATCCGGCCAGAATTGTTGACAACGTGCGCAAGGCGACCAGGGCGGGTATTCGACTGTTTACCTTTGGCGTTGGTTACGACGTGAATACTTCTCTCCTGGATAAGCTGGCGGCTGAGAATGGTGGCGCCGCCGATTACGTTGAGCCAAAAGAAGATCTCGAAGTCAAGGTATCGAACTTCTTTACCAAGGTTAACTACCCGGTACTTACAGATCTGCAACTCGACCTCGCGGGAGTTGATACGGACTTGGTTTACCCACGTTCAGTTCCCGATGTCTTTCGTGGTTCGCAAGTCACGCTCATCGGGCGTTATCGCAACCAGTCTGATTTGGAGTCGATACGTTTGAAATTGAGTGGCAAGTCGGGTGGTGTCACGCGCAACTACACCTATGAAAATCTGCGGTTCCCGCTACGTTCAGACGCAAACGAATATCTGCCGCGACTGTGGGCGACGCGCCGGGTTGGCTGGTTGATGGAACAGGTGCGCACCAATGGTGAACAGAAAGAGTTGCGCGACGAGATCGTTGACCTGGGCACTCGCTACGGTATTGTCACTCCCTACACGTCTTACCTGGCACTCGAAGGCGAGGAGAATCGACAAATTACCGGGCTGCCAAGGCGAGGCGCTGGCGTCGGGATTAATGGTAATTTGGCCAATTTGCAGCCCGGCGTGGCGCCGCGGGCCGCGGATGCGATTGTCTCAACCGGCGCGGTAGCAGTCCAGGAAAGTAAGCGCGCTCGCCAACAACAGGAGGCGGCCAAGCTCAGTGAAGATAAACCTTCAGCACTCGTGCGTCGTGTGGGTGGCAAGACTTTCTATCAGCGCGACGGAGTTTGGACCGACGCAGAGTTAAGCGGGGATCCCAAGCTTCCCGAGACAGTGTTGAGTTTCGGCAGCGATGAGTACTTCGCGTTGCTGAAGCAAAAGCCAGCGCTGGCAGAGTACTTCTCATTGGGAGAGAGAGTGGTGGTGGTCTTCGAAGGTAGAGTTTATCGAGTTAACACTGCCGCGCCCTGAGTGGGCTGAGAGAGCGGCGCGATAGGGGACCTTGGGGGGAAGCCTCCCCAAGGTCCCTATTGCTTGTCATCATCCCAACAACTAGGGTACAAGGATTGCACACACCAAGCTCGTCTGTTTGATCTTGATACGCAGTCCCAGCTGTGGGTGTGAAGCTTTCCCTAACTCTGTTTGAATAAGAGTGAGTAACTCAATGCTAACGTCTCGCTTAGTAGCAGTTGCGGCACTTCTGATAAGTGGATTATTTGTCTCCGTTAGAGCCCAGGAGGGCTGGGCGGCGAGCAAGATACCTACCGATGGTCACGACCTAAACACCGTCTTTTTTCTCGATAGCAAACGCGGTTGGGTGGGTGGCGACGGCGGTTTCCTGAGTCGCACCGAAGATGGCGGTCATACCTGGGTGCGCCAGTTGGTTAGTACCACTGACGGAATAAACGACATCTATTTTCGAGACAAAGAGGCGGGATTCCTGCTGGCGGGAAATAGAATATTTGTTACTCGAGACGACGGCTCACGCTGGGCTGAAGCACGAGCGTTTCGCTCATCCGAGTTTGGTGGTGCGGTAGTTGAGCTTTACAGTGTTCGCTTTTCCAGTAAGAAGAAGGGTTGGGTGGTCGGTTCGGTAAGTAAAAAAGACCAGGTGATCGACAGCATCCTCGTTTACACGAACGACGGTGGTGAAACATGGGAAAGGCAACGCGCGCCCAGTGGCACCGAGTTGATTCACATTGATTTTGTGAATGACAGGCGTGGCTGGATCGTTGGTGATGGGGGCACGATTCTGAATACTATCGACGGGGGCCAAACCTGGTCACCACAAAGTTCAAATACCAAAGCGACCATCTATCACGTTGACTTTCGCGACGAGAAAAGGGGTTGGGCAGTAGGTGAACGAGGAACCATTCTGCGCACTGAAGATGGCGGTCAGACCTGGTCTGCCGTGGTCAACGGTGAGAAAGCAACGTTACTCAGCGTCCAGTTTACGAATGACGACGATGGGTGGGCGATTGGACGTAGTGGGACGATTCTACGTAGTCAGGACGGCGGAAGAACCTGGTTGCATCAGGAGTCAGCCACCAAGCAAAATCTTTACGCCTTGCACTTCAATAAGAAGATTGGCTGGGCAGTCGGCGCCGAAGGACTGATCCTGCGCTACGAGAAGTAAGCGGCGACCGGATGGTACTGCGAATCATTGGTCATATATCATTTGCCATTTCTCATTTCCCATTTTCGCTCAGCAACGACCATCAACAAATGACCATATGAGAAATGGCAAATGATATATGACCAATGATTCGGCCAGCTACCATTTGGTCGCGGTCGCACCTCCTCACTGAGCAACGGCTCTTAGACAATTCTCATCTCATTACTCTGAGGTTAATTGGATCGCCACAATAATAGTGACGACCATAACACTCGGTTCCTCCTGTGATTATTTCGCCCGGCATGTTGCGCATGCCGGGCGCTTTGTTGTTAGCCGGTCAAAAATTTTGGCTGCCGTTGACCGTTGCGATCCGGGGTTTATTCGCGGCTAGATCTTGTTGCCGCCAAAAGGCAGCGGTGGTGAGTGCGGTAGAGTGAGACTACCTTCGGTATGGTCGCCCTCAAAGCGGGCGGAAATCTCCACCTCCACTGAATGTCCGTCCATTTCGATCGCGGTAGCAGTCTGAAATGAGTTGTCGCGCAACTCAATTGTTCCTAAATCGGCGTCACCCATCTCTGAACTTATCTTGGCAGAAAGGCCCGCTGCTTCTTTCGCGATTAGCAGCGTTGCCGGAATGCTTTGACCGAGCGGAGTTTCTATGTGCAGTTCCCATGAGCCAACGACGTCGACAACCTGGCCATTACCGCCGACTGCCGATTTCCTCTTACCCGTCGTGCTGTAGATTTCAATGTCTTCACAATAGGGTTTGATCTGCTCGAGCACCGCAACGCCATCACCCACCACAATCATTGCTGCCTCATCAGGTCGCACGTATTTTTGCGCGACTCTCTGGATGTCGGCGATTGTCACCGCCTGGATCTGATCGCGATAAGTTTGCAGGTAATTGTCGGGTAAACCCAACATCTTGATCTGTACCAGCTGATCAATTAGCCCCTCTTGCGTCTCCAGGCGAATCGGGAAAACGCCCGTTAGGTACGACTTGGCGTCCGCGATCTCCTTTTGCGAAACACTTTCGTTGCCGATGCGCTTAAGTTCGTAGAAGAACTCTTTTAGCGAGTCGCCGGTGACCGGTGTGCGAACTTCAGCGGTGGCGCGGAAAGTTCCGGCAGTACGGCGGGCATCGAGATTTGAATAGGCTCCGTAGGTGTAGCCTTTTTCTTCGCGCAGATTCATGAACAAACGTGACGATGCAGTTGCTCCGAGGACCGTATGCATCAGCAGCATCGCGAAGTAGTCAGGGCTGGTGCGAGTGATACCCCTATTGGCGATGACGATGTTCGACTGCGCTGAGCCGTGTCTGTCAATTAGATAGACCGATCGCTTGCTTCTGATGGGCGGAGCAGGGAAGTTTCCCGCCAGGTCGGCGCCACGCTGCCAACTTGAGAATAGTGCCTCGCAACGTTTCAACTCGGCGTCAAGTGATACGTCACCAACCACCACCAGCACCGCATTGTTGGGAACAATGTTCGCTCGATGAAAAGTCACGAAGTCATTCCGCTTCGAGAGATCAATCGATTCCGGGGTTGGGGCGATCACGGAATAGGGGTGATCACCGAACATGATCCGCGAGACCATCTCGGTTGCCAGGAAAGAAGGTTGCGCCCGCTGCTGTCGCAAACTCTCTTTCGTGTTTTGCTTGGCGAGTTCGACTTCGTTCTCAGGAAACGAAGGCTGTAACACCACCTCGGCCATCAGGCCCAGGATATTGTC
>DATFRK010000322.1:0-2672 GCA_035263325.1 Pyrinomonadaceae bacterium
TTGCCACTCGGGTCCAGACCACCGATGGGCCCACCGGCAACGTTTCCTTGTTTGTCGAGGATAATGATCGACGGTAGCTGATCAATGCTAAATTTTTTCGAAATGACTCCGTCGGGATCTCGGAGGACCGTTACTTTCAAACCATACTTCTGCGCAAATCCCCGCAGCTGTTCATCGCTAGCGTAGTTTTTCGACCGGGCATTCTCCGATTCAGTGCTGACCCAATAGACCACCACGCCTTTATTGCTATAGTCATCGGCAAACTTTCGAATGCCCTGGAGTTGTGCTTTGGACAGGGGTAACCAGGAGGCGCCAAAGGCGAGCACTACAACCTCACCCCGCAGACTCTGAGAAGTGATCGTCTGCCCGTCGATAGACCGCATAGAAAACTCGACCGGGCCGGGGTTGTTCTGTCCTGATGCCAAACAGGCCAACAGGACCACCAATAATCCAGCTAGGTAACGTTTTCTGTTACTTATCATCGTTTCTCCTTTGCCGACAAACCATTGGTCGGTCGTCACTTAGATGAGGGGGCGCGAGTTTTCGTTGGACTCCGGAAAATGAGGCGCTGGCGGCTGGTTGCCAAAGATTTCCAGGTACAAAGCGCGGTAATCATCCCATGTATCCATGTCTCTGGCAACGTAGGGTGAATTTACTGCTATTCGTTTCACCCGGGAACCGTGGGCGGCAAAAAAAGCCTTCAGACCTCCGGACTGGTCAAGACTTTCCAGCTGTTGCCTGAACTGCAGATCAACCAACACCGGATGGCCCCCGCGTTCTTGCCAGGTGGGTATCACTAGCGCGCTGCCCTTCTGCCGCTCCGCAATCAAGGCCGCCACGACCGCAGCGGGGACGGCGGGATGGTCCACCAGTGCGATCAACGTAGCTCGGGAGACGGTGGGTAGTGCGCGAACACCACAGCCGATCGAAACACCCATGGCTGAATCAGGGTCCTGATTTACTGCGAAGTGAACGGACGCGCCTTTGAGGTGCTCGCGAACATTCTCCTCCTGATGGCCGACGACAACGACAATCTCTTCGATACCTCCGGTGCGTAGGTAGTCGATGCAGCTTTGAATGACAGTCTTGTTACCGAAAGGCAGTAGCGGCTTGAAAGCTCCCATACGACTAGAACGCCCTGCTGCGAGAAGGATTGCCGCCACATCCGACTTTGCTGTTTGGTCCTTGGTCTTTGTCATGCTCGCAGAAGAGAACCCGGAGCGGTAGCGACGCGCTACCACGTCCCAACTAATCAATTATTAGTAGGCGTATTGTCTGGTTGCGCGTGGTAACCCGTCGCTACCGCGCGTAATCCCTACGCTACCGCCTAATCCCATCGCTTAGCGCTCCGGGTTCTCTATTAATTCCCTTAAAGCCCGCAGGGTGTATTGCCGAGCCATCTGCTTGCGCCACTGGTAGACGAAGTCAGTATTGTCGAGAGGTCTAGCTTTGATGTACGCGGCTTCGGCAGCCGACTGGATGTGATCGTCGTCGAGGAGATTCCCAATTAACGCGGCGCCGGCTTCTTTTATTTCTACCGGTGAGGGAGCGATGCCACCGAGTACTACACGCGCGTCGTTGACCGCGTTTGCGCCGCTGCCATTTCCGGTACGGATCCAGGCGGCCACACCTAACACCGGGAAATCAAAAGCGCCGCGTCGGCGAAGCTTTTGGTAGGAGGCACGCCAACCCTTCGTCGGCGGCAGCTGAATATCCACGAGCAGTTCGTCGGGCCGTTTGTGCAGATAGTCGATGCCGTCGTCGTTGTACAAACCAGCCGCGTCGATCATCCGCTCACCGAGGGTGGACGCGAACCGCAGCTTGGCGCCAATTGCTACCATTACGGGAACAAGATCCGACGACTGTACCGCCCAACACTTGCTACTACCCGGCGCCACCCAGCAGACGTCGCCATCTTTCTTCAAGCAAAAGTTGACGCCTTTGCGCCATTCGTAATTCTGGTCGTAGTAGTTGCAACGGGTGTCGAGTAGTAGATTGCCGCCGATGGTTCCCATGTTGCGCAGAATTGGCGTCGAGATCGTCCGGGCCGCGCGGGCCACGACAGGATAGTCACGATTGATGATCGGATGCTCACAGATATCGGTGAGTGTTACGGAAGCGCCGATACGGAGGCCCAGATTGCCGTCACCGCTAATCTGATTCAACTCGTTAAGTCGCATCACTGAGATGACAGTCGTCGGTGTCTGCTGCCGGCGCTTCATGTTGGGGTAGAGATCGGTGCCGCCGGCGACGAACTGGCCTTGCGGTCCAGCGCCAGCCATTATCTGCACCGCCTCCGCGATAGTCTGCGGAGTGCGATATTCAAATTTGGGTAGTCGCATCATAGGCGTTCAATTGAGAGTGACGCGACTACTGTAAAAGTTGGTTCGCATCCAGTCTGATCAAGTGGGTTTTATCTGTGTTTCAAGCTCTGCCAGACGCCGATCAACATAGCGCTGATCGACCTGGAAATTGAAAATGTTCTGGTTAAGCACATCAATCTTGCGGTCCACGCCACGCAACGAATGCTCGATTTCGTGTCTTACATTGCTGAACTCAGTCTTCATCTCGTTTCGCAAAAGCTCGAAGCCCCGGTCCATTCGCTCGTTGGTTTCAGCGATCCTTTGGTTGGTCTCCACGAGCTTCTGATTGGTTTCTGCGATCGATGCGAG
>DATFRK010000323.1:0-4087 GCA_035263325.1 Pyrinomonadaceae bacterium
CTCTAACCTGAGAGTGAGAGGACCAGATCGCTACCGCCCGCTGTGGTTCGTGGGAGTTTCGAGGACTCTTTGAGGTGCCGGGACTCTTTGGAGTGCGGGGACTCGTCACCGCTTTGGGATCACTCACTCCCGATTTTGCTCGATCTCAAAGCGGTGACGAGTCCCCGCACTCCAAAGTGTCTCGCACTCCAAGGTCCTATTTTGAAGGGGTCGATATGTTCACATCGATCCGCTTGTTGCCACTGAACATCCTCCCGCCAAATACAAAGAGAGCAGCGACCACAATGATCACAAAGATTACCAGGATTGCTAAGACCCCCGTACTGCCACTACCACCGTTGTCTCCCATCGGTTTTCCTCCAATAAACGCTTGCAATGACCGTCAGTATTTCCAGCTGTTGTTCGATTGAATGCCTTCTTTGCACGATGGATTTTCGCAGTCGGTCCGAGTTCCCCAGGGTGACTATCCCGCGTTCCATCAAGTCGAGCCGCTTTTTCTCTTGATTGATCGACTGCAGCATCTTTTCGATCGAGGTTGAAAGCTCGGCACTTTTTTCATTCATTATTTCAAGTGCCGCCGGAGTGAGCCCCACAGTGGTCATTTAGTTACCTTCACTATTTCCGCGATTGAACCAACATAACGCCGCAATGCGAAGCAAATGACAGGCCCACTTTCGCTCCAAGGGCTGTGAGGAATCGGGAATGCCATTGTTTCCTTTGCTTTACAATTGACAAAAAATTGGCACCACGCTTGCGGGATTAGCGTTTGCAGCCGTGAAGCATTGATTGGTGATCGAGAAGTAAACAATCAAGTTTTCTGACTGTACAGGAAGCCTACACAGAAGGAGGTTGAAATGGCTGGACAGAGCAGTAGAAGTCATCGTGAGTTGATAGATACCGGGACCGACAAGCGGTACGTCCGCAGGAATGAAAAGGGAGAATTCGACGAGGTAACCGACGTGGGCCGGTCCCTGGCACAAGACAGGAAACAATCGGCCAAAACAAAAGTGCCGGCCGGGCAAGGCGACCGCGGTGATCAAAAGCCGCGAAAAAAGAAATAATCTTCGGCGCTCAAAAACTAGCGGAGACTGCCGCCTTGTCCTCGGTCGATCTTTTTAAGTCGCTGAAAGTAGTCGTTGAGCATGCGCGCATGACAAATCAAGCACATCCGCTCAGATTCCCCGCTGGCGTCAGACCTGATCAGTACTCCACACCAGGAGCACACCACAGCAAATTCTGGCGCGACGCCTTTTATAGTTTTCCCATTCTTTCTGATCCTATCGTTGATCAAAAATTTGCCTTTCTAAACAAAGTTCATCCCCTGGAGGACCTATTCACAAGAGTCATTGCTAACAAATCCCGTACCCACACTTACCATGACAAATATTGAGCGCCTTCAGAGCACGGGAATCCTCCGCACCGGTAAGCCGCACAGGTTTCGCTACCGGCCTGCTAACGGTTATCGGATTACTGAGGAGGACCTGTCACGCATCAAGACTTTGCGAATTCCCCCGGCTTGGAAAAGTGTGGCTATAAACAGGGCGGTTAATGGCCGATTACAGGCGGTAGGCAGAGATGCCGCTGGACGTTGGCAATATCTCTATCATGAGAGTCACACGCGGGCACAAGACACGCGAAAATTTCGTCGCCTGGTCAAGTTTGCTGAAAGCCTACCCAAGATGCGCAAAACAGTGGCTCACAATCTGAGACAGCCGGGACTCGAACGAGAACGAGTGATGGCTTGTGTCTTGAGAATTCTGGCCACTTGCTTCATGAGACCAGGTAGCCAAGTCTACGCCAGTGAACACGGCAGTTACGGCATTGCGACACTACGGCCTCGTCATGTCACCGTAAGAGGCGACACGATCGAATTTGATTTCCCTGGCAAGTCGGGTGTCCGGCAAATGCGGCAAATTCGTGATCGGCAGGTGGCCAAGGTGATCAAAGAGATGTTAGAGCACCGCGGCGCCGAGGTCTTCAAGTTTCAAAGCGGGGACGGACATTTTGTAGATGTGAAGAGACGACACATTAACGAATACATCAAGGAAGTTATGGGTGAGAGTTTTAGTGCGAAGGATTTCCGCACCTGGGCAGGAACGCTGACCTGTGCGTGTGCACTCGCTCGCGCTGGAGTTGCTGACACTGAGACGGCGAGTAGTCGCAAGCGCAAGATCGTGGCTGCGATTAAAGAGACTGCGGAAACACTCGGTAATACACCAGCGGTGTGTCGCGGTTCTTACATCTGTCCAGAGATCCTCACCGGATTTGAAAAGGGCAAGATTATTGATAACTACTTTCAAACGCTGGGAGACTTTATCGCCTTCCGTGGTCACAAACTCCATTCCGCTGAACGGGCCTTATTAAGATTTCTCAAGCGCTCAGCCCACTGAGCTCTCCTGAGATCGCCTATGGCATCTTCTTTGCCGCAACGGCCATGAGTTCAAATTACTTGTTCGCATAACGTGCAAGAGGGGGTGCGATGGAAGGTCCACTGAGGGGAATTCTCGCGGGAGCCGCCGCCTGGAAATTTGGCGGCGGCTGTATCTCAACGATTTTGATTTTTCTGATAGTGTTTTGGCTACTTGGTTATGTCCGCTGCTGAGTGCAGCGGACATACACCGTTTACCAACTAACGACTAGCTCTTCGGATGCCTCCCAGACTGGCAAGTCCGGTCTCAGAGCGCAGCGATACAATTGCTCAGGAGCAGTCAGCAGGCTGCCGGCACCCAACACAACTGCTGAAATCGGATCTTCTGGTGTTCGCACATGAAGTTTTAACTCGTCGTGCAAACGGGATTTCATTCCCTTCAATAGCGACCCGCCTCCGGTGAGAATCAACCCTGAGTAGTAGATGTCGGCCACAGCCTCGGGTTGCGCTTCTTCAATGACCCGTCTAATACCGCCGACGATCTCGGTCAATACCGGCTCAAGCGCTTCCCGCACCTCATCATTAGTAATGGTCACGGCATAGGCCGAACCGTCGATCAGGTGCTTACCTACTATTTCTACGCTCCGCTCAGTTGTCGAAGCTTCTTCATCGGTAAGGGCTCCCAGATCCTTCTTGATGGTCTCGGCAGTTACTTCGCCGATGTGCAAGCAATACTTCGAGCGGATGTAGTCGCGAATATTCTCATCCATTGCATTTCCCGCTGCCGGCAAACTAAGCGAAGTCACTACGCCGCCAGAGGCAACGATCGCAATGTTCGTGGTGCCGCCACCGATATCCACGACCAGGTGCGCGCGTTCATCATCAAAGCTCAGACCAGCGCCAAGCCCTGCGGCCAGGCCTTCGTCAACCAATTCGATTCGGCTACCGCCGGCATCGTGCGCCGCATCACGCACTGACCGTTGTTCAACTGCGGTCGCTGAACCCGGGATGCCGACAATGAAATGACCGCGGCGATATCCATCCATCACCCGGCTGAGAAATGCACGCAGCATTTTTTGGGTAACTTCAAAATTGTAAATGGTGCCACAACGAATCGGTCGATGAACTTCGACGCCGCGCGGTTCCCGACCGAGTAGTTTGAGAGCGCGATAACCAACTGACAGCACTTCGCCGTCATAGCGATCAATCGCGACAATTGATGGTTCGTTCAGCAGAATCCCCTGATCGGGATCGTAAATAAGTGTGCTTACGGTTCCCAAGTCGATAGCGAGTTCGTGTTTAAAAAACTTCTCGAGAAATCTCATGGTAACGAGCCCCTCCAAAACGGCAGGTTTATTTTCAGCTACGAGGCGTACGTGTAACCGTCCTCTCTGACGGCAACTCGCATGCCCAACACCTAGACTCTTCGTAGCCGAATTTGGACTAGTTCTAGCAGAGTTCCATTAACTTTGGATTTCCGGCGTCGTATCACTTTTGTGAGATTTGATTGCGGAATGTATGCCTTCAGGGCGTTCAGGCTGACGGATCGTCGGGCGGCCTTCAGTTATTTGATTAATGAGGCCGCACTTTTATCCATCAGCCATTCGCACGCCCGTCAATTGGGGCAATTAGTGCCTCAGGCAGCCTTGCTCCCTCAACTATCTGCCTGATTACAGGGGCTTTGGCACTACCAGTCACCAGGAAGATGGTTTGGTTGGA
>DATFRK010000324.1:0-4370 GCA_035263325.1 Pyrinomonadaceae bacterium
ACAAAGGCAGTTTTGACCCAAAGGTCATCCGGATCGATCGAGACGTTGGCCTTCTCCGCCGCCTCGTTGGCATTGGCGATGGCCGAGCGCATGCACTTCTCGATACTGACGGCGGCGCGCTTCTTTGAGTAGCGCAGGATCGCCAGTGCCTGGTTAACGTCTTTGCCGCGAATCATATCGGCGACAAGCCGGGCTTTTTGCGCCGACCCGCGTAGATATTTCGCACTTGCTGTTGCTTCCATCCTGACCTCGTGAATCGTTAATCGTTAATCGTTAATCGTTAGTCGATAATCGCGGTTAGTGAACAAGAACGTCATCGACGATTCACTATTCACGATTTACGATTTACGCTATTTTGCCGGCGGTGCTGCCGCTGCTACCTTGCTCGCCTTCTCTACCTTGGTGCCCGAGTGACCTTTGAAGGTCCGGGTTGGCGCAAACTCGCCGAGCTTGTGGCCCACCATGTTTTCTGTGACGTAGATCGGCAAATGGCGTTTACCGTTATGGACGCCAAAAGTCAGACCGACCATGTCGGGAGTTATCGTGGAGCGTCGTGACCACGTCTTGATGACTGGCGGTCGCTGCCCTCCTGAACGAGCACGTTCGACAGCCTTCACAATTCCCTTGTCAATAAATGGTCCCTTTTTAACTGAACGAGCCATGTGTCTCCTCGATTGAGAACGAATAGGACCTATATGACCTATTGGACCTATTCTTCATTTCTTACTTAGTTCTTCTATCCTTCAAAATCATGTGTTGCGTGCGCTTATTGCTACGCGTCTTGTAACCACGCGTCGGCTGGCCCCAGGGCGTCACTGGATTTCTGCCGCCTGAAGTTTTGCCTTCACCACCGCCGTGCGGGTGATCCACTGGGTTCATCGCCACTCCGCGAACCTTCGGTCTCAGACCTTTCCAACGGGACCGGCCGGCCTTACCAAGCGAAACGTTTTCGTGCTCGATGTTGCCTACCTGCCCGACTGTCGCCTTGCACACCAGCGGCACGCGACGTACTTCACCAGATGGCATACGCAGTTGAGCGTAATTACCTTCTTTGGCAACCAACTGCGCAAAGGTCCCCGCGGAGCGCGCCATCTGACCACCTTTTCCAGGCCGCAGTTCAATGTTGTGAATCTGCGTACCGAGCGGGATATTGATGAGCGGCAAAGTGTTTCCCGGCAGGATGTCCGCTTCTGCGCCGCTCATGATCGTCTTCCCGACTTCCAAACCAGTGGGCGCGATGATGTAACGCTTCTCGCCGTCCAGGTAAGTAATCAAGGCAATGTGCGCCGAGCGATTCGGGTCATACTCAATCTGCGTAACGCGACCAGGCACGCCTTCTTTGTCGCGCTTGAAATCAACGATTCGGTAGAACCGCTTATGACCACCACCGCGACGCCTTACGGTAATCCGCCCATCGTTGTTACGACCGGAGATTCTCTTCTTCGGTTCGAGTAGCGACTTTTCGGGGATTGCCCCAAGCGTCAACTCATCACGCGTCAGGTAGGTCTGATACCGTCGCGCTGCAGATGTGGGTGTAAGTTTCTTTATGCCCATCTTTTCATTTCCAGGTGCTAATTGCCGATTGCCAGTTTTGCAATTCGACGAATCAGCTGGTTTGCTTCAAGAGTCTCAATTCACCGCGTGCCAATCGCAAAGCGGCAACGGGCAAGCGGCAATCCTATACGGCTTCGCCGTAATCCACCGGTTTCTCGCCGGCCTTGAGGGTCACATAAGCCTTCTTCCAGGAGGGCCGGCGTCCTTCGAACCGACCGCGTCGGGCTGTCTTGCCCATGAAGTTGATCGTGCGAACATGGTCAACCTTCACCTGAAAGATCGTTTCCACCGCGGACTTTATCTCCGGCTTGGTAGCTTTGCGGTCGACTCTGAAAGTCAACAACTGTTGGTGGTCCTGCGATTCCTCTTTAGCAACGAGCGCCTTTTCGGTAATCACCGGCGCCTTAATGATGTCCCAAACTGTTCTCATCCTCAGGCCGCCTCCTCTTTAGGCTTACGCGTGCGCTTCGGCTTTGCGGGCTTGGCATCAGCGGCCTCGACCGCCGGCTCCCCGCTCTCGCCATTTTCCGTTGCTCCGCCCAACAGCTGCTCCAATTCCTGGGCCGCACTGCGCGAGAGCACCAGGTGATCGTGGTAGAGCAGGTCGTAGATATTCAGACCAAAACTATTAACCACTTTCGCGTGCCGGACGTTCCGGGAGGAGAGCAACAGGTTGTCATTCTCGAGCGAATCAACGATCAGGGTCTTGCCTTCAAGGCCGAGTTTGCCGAGCGAAGCCGAAAACTCTTTTGTCTTTGGCTTGTCGAGCTTCCACCCTTCGACCACAAACACGTTTCCTTCGCGAACTCTTTCGGAGAGGGCCGACCGCAACGCACCCTGTCTCATTTTGCGCGGCATGTTGTAGGACCAGTCGCGTGGTTGCGGGCCATGCACATTGCCGCCGCCCTTCCACAAAGGTGAGCGCAGCGAGGCAATTCGCGCTCGACCCGTACCTTTCTGCTTCCACAACTTGCGTCCCGCACCGGAGACGTCACCGCGGGTCTTCGTCGCCGAAGTACCCTGGCGAGCATTTGCCATGAAGTTGCGGACGGCAGCGTGTATCAAAGGCTCATTTAGCGGCGCGCCAAACACGGCGTCAGAAAGCTGCACTTCGCCGACTTCTTCGTTCTTTAAGTTGCGCACCTTTACTGTAGGCATATCAACTCCAACATTTTCGATTTTTGCTTTTTGATTTTTGATTTGTTCTCTGACGCGAGAACCTTAGATTTCGATCGAATAAGCACCAATCAAAATCTAAAATCAAAAATCTAAAATCCTATTTCTTGCTCTTGGCTGCCTTGGCGGCCTTTCGCACCACCACGACACTGCCATTCGCTCCGGGCACCGCGCCCCGAATCATTAACAAATTGTTTTCCGCATCTACTCGCGCCACCGTTAGTCCGCGGATGGTCACGCGCGCATCGCCCATGTGGCCCGACGAGCGGTTTCCCTTGATCACTCGCGAGGGATAAGCTGAAGCACCGATTGAACCGGGCGCACGCACGTTCATCGAACCGTGCGACTCGGGACCACGATTGAAATGGTGCCGCTTGATCGTGCCGGCGAACCCGCGTCCCTTTGAGCGACCAATCACATCCACCATCTCACCATCGGCAAACTGATCTACCAGAACCTTGTCGCCAACGCTGGTGGCGTCACTTGACTCAGACAAGCGAAATTCTTTTAAAACTCGCGTTGGTGGTATGCCGCCGCCAGTCTTCTCGAAGTGTCCGCGCATAGGCTTGCTAACGTTCTTCAACTTCAAGGGAGTTTCGTCGACCAGCCCGAGCTGAACCGCGTCGTATCCGTCTGGGCCGGACGAAGACTTCTTCTGCACGACGACGCAGGGACCAGCCTTGATAACAGTTACCGGGGTAACCGTTCCGTCAGCCGCGAAAATCTGCGTCATGCCGATTTTTCTTCCGATGATTCCGTTAATCATGTTCTTTTCCTGTGAATAGGACCTATATGACGTATAGGACCTATTTCCTACTCGTCGGACCGAGGCTCTTACTGCCTGCCAAAAGCTTTGATCTCTACGTCAACACCGGCGGGCAGATCGAGCTTCATAAGCGCGTCAACTGTCTGCGGGGTTGGATCGAGGATGTCCATCAATCGCTTGTGCGTGCGAATCTCAAACTGCTCACGCGACTTCTTATCGACGTGGGGTGAACGAAGCACGGTCCACTTATTCTTCACCGTTGGCAAAGGAATGGGGCCCGCGACACGAGCACCAGTTCGTTTTGCAGTTTCCACAATTTCAGTCGTCGACTGATCAAGTACGCGGTGGTCGTAAGCCTTCAGGCGGATTCTAATTTTTTCGTTCATTGAATTACCGGTCTCTGTATTTGCTCTTCAATAGGTCCTATTCAACCACTTCCGATACCGTGCCGGCGCCCACCGTGCGGCCACCTTCACGAATTGCGAAGCGCAATCCCTTCTCCATCGCGATCGGCGCGATCAACTCGATCTCCATCGCCACGTTGTCGCCAGGCATCACCATCTCTACTCCCTGCGGCAACGTCGCCACTCCCGTCACGTCCGTGGTGCGGAAGTAAAACTGCGGCCGATACCCGCTGAAGAACGGCGTGTGTCTTCCACCTTCTTCCTTCGTCAGCACATACGCCTCAGCCTTGAACTTCGTGTGTGGCGTAATGCTCCCCGGCTTCGAGATCACCTGTCCGCGCTCAATGTCCTTGCGGTCGATACCACGCAGCAACAACCCGACGTTGTCTCCCGCCACGCCTTCGTCCAGCAACTTCTTGAACATCTCCACGCCCGTCACCACCGTCGTCCTCGTGGGCCGGATACCGACT
>DATFRK010000325.1:0-2718 GCA_035263325.1 Pyrinomonadaceae bacterium
TGGCAATGTTTCAAAAGGCTTTGACGCTGACAGAAGCCTCGCTTGGACCACGGGATCTAAACGTTGCTGCGCAGCTTGATAACCTGGGCATGCTTTATACGACAACGGGTGACTATGCGAAGGCCGAAGAATGCTACCGGCGGGCGCTCGAAATCCATGCCCAGCATGGAATGACAGACGACAAAGCCCAGGAGACTCCGCTCGGTCTCGCTCGTCTGAGCGCCGCTCGTGGTCAACTCTCGGAGGCAGTGAACTTTCAAACCCAGGCTACTGAAATCGAAGAACGCTTTGTCGGGCTGCATCTCGCCCTCGGCTCCGAACGGGAAAAACTAGCGCTACTGGAAAACTTGTCGTGGGGGTCGTCGCGAAACATTTCCTTTCATGCCAACCTGGCCCCCAGCGATCCGCACGCTCGCGAGCTAGCAATAAACACTATCCTGCGCCACAAGGGACGCGTACAAGATGTCATGTCCGCCGCTCTTGCCACTCTGCGGCAAAGACTTCGCCCGGAAGACCAGGCATTGATTGATCAGTTGAACGAGAAGGGTTCAGAGCTGGCCGATCTTGTACTCAGTGGACCAGGAAAAAGTTCGTCCAGTGAGTATCAGGCACAAGTCAAGAAACTAGAGGAGCAACGCGGAAACCTGGAAGCAGAAATCAGTCGGCGCACGGCGGGCTTCTACCAACGATCAGAATCGATAACAGTGGCCGCCATTCAACCAATGATTCCGCCGAACGCCGCGCTGATTGAGTTTGCTGTGTATCGTCCGTTCAATCCCAAGGCGCCCGACAACCGCACTGCCTATGGCGAGCCTCGCTACATTGCTTACGTGATTCCTCCACAAGGTGAAATCAAGTGGCACGACCTGGGCGGTGCAAAAGAAATTGAGGCCCAGGTCCTCAACTTTCGGGAGGCGCTTCGCGATCCGCTACACAAAGATGTGCAGAACCGGGCCCGCGTCGTTGATGAACTGGTGATGCGGCCATTGCGTGATGCCGCGGGCGCAGCCACACAATTGCTGATCTCGCCCGACGGCGCACTGAATCTCATTCCCTTCGCGGCTTTGGTGGACGAACAAGGCCACTACCTGGTTGAACGTTACGCTTTCAATTACCTCACCAGTGGTCGCGACCTCCTGCGTTTACAGGTGCGGCGCGAAAGCAAAACTGCGCCAGTGGTGTTTGCGGATCCGGCGTTTGGGGATCCAGCAATGATTGCCACCAAAGGAAATGGTGACGGGCGCGCCGGCACTGGCCGATCCCAAATTGACTACTCGCAGATCTTTTTTGGCCCACTGCCCGGAGTCAGCGATGAAGTGCGCGCGCTGAAACAGTTATTGCCGCAAGCCACTTTCCTCACCAGGGAGAAAGCTACCAAAACAGCGTTGAATCAGCTCAAGGCGCCGGCGATTTTACACATTGCCACACACGGATTTTTTCTCGAAAACACTGGCGACAAGAAAACGAATTCCCAGACGCAGGATCAAACTCGATTGGGCAAGTGGGTCGCCAGGGTGCAGAATCCGCTCTTGCGTTCCGGGTTGGCATTAGCCGGCGCGAATCAAGCGCGCAACGGAAACAACGATGGCGTGCTGACTGCTTTTGAAGCAACGGGGCTCGACCTGTGGGGCACAAAGCTCGTCGTGCTCTCAGCCTGTGATACCGGTCTCGGCGAAGTTAAGAGCGGTGATGGCGTCTACGGTCTAAGACGGGCGTTCGTCATCGCCGGCACGGAAAGCTTAATGATGAGCCTCTGGCCCGTTTCGGATCTGAGTACGCGTTCCTTGATGATCGACTACTACAAAGGGCTGGTGCAGAACGAAGGTCGGAGCGAGGCCTTGCGCAAAGTGCAACTGCAGATGCTTCGTACGAAGACTCATAATCATCCTTACTACTGGGCCAGTTTTATTCAAACGGGCGAGTGGGCCAATCTGCAAGGTAAACGCTGACGACCTTGCAGGCGCGGCCCTCCCTGGCCGCCCGATGAGAAGAGGATCAATCTAGATCGTTTCGCTCCTTTCGGGCGGCCACGGAGGGCCGCCTCTACTAATTAGTACATCACCCTCGCCTGGACCCGTTTGATGAAAGCGAGCCTAACTGCTGACACCTTCGATAAGTTATTGGCTTGCCTCGATGCAGATCGAGAAGTGGCGGCTGAGAAGTACGAAGACCTGCGCCGCGTGCTCATCAGGTTCTTCGAGTGGCGAGGCGCACCTTTTCCGGAAGAGCATACAGACGACGCCTTTAATCGGGTCGCACGAAAGCTTGGCGAAGCAACAGAGATTCGAAACATTGGCGGTTACTGTTATGAAGTTGCCCGCCTGATCCTGCACGAGACGTTCAAGAGTCCTGAACGACGCCACGATTCACTCGATGCGGCCAAGGTGGATTTGCCGGTCAGCACACCTGAGGGCGACGCTGAAGAGAAGGAGATGCGTTTGAGTTGTCTTGACGATTGCCTGGCCACATTGCCGGCTGATGGTCGCGATCTGATCATCGAATATTACCGTGAAGTTGTGCAGGTCGATCACCGCAGGGCCCTGGCAACACGCCTGGGTTTACGTCGCGAGGCGTTAGCCAATCGCGCGCAACGGCTGCGCGATAAGCTCGAGCAGTGTGTGCGTCACTGCCTGAAACGGAAATCAGCGATATGAAACGCTGGAATTGCCACTGGTAATTGGGGGAGTCACGTGGACAGTCAGCAACAAAACCTACAGC
>DATFRK010000326.1:0-4459 GCA_035263325.1 Pyrinomonadaceae bacterium
AACACTAGCTTGAGAGTTTTGAAAAAGGTGCTTAGTGGTGAGGCGGTGTTTTTGGCGACACCGGGGAAGCCATGCTATTTTTGCAGCCGTGCCGGGGTGGCGGAATGGCAGACGCTGCGGACTTAAAATCCGTTGTCCGTAAGGACGTGCGGGTTCGACTCCCGCCCTCGGCACCAATATTTTCAATGACTTACATCGAAGCAAGATCTGAAGCTAGAAACGCACTACGGAGTAAACTCCGTTGCACCTGTTATTTTCGGTCAAATTGTTAAGGTAATCGCGTGGCTTCGAATTCCAAGGTCCCTCATCGGCGCTGCCTTGCATAAGATTTCTCGAAGGCAACCCCTTCAAATTGGCTAAAAGCATATCTGATTCTGGGCCAGTCTCCGGGGAAGCAGGTCATTCCTTGACTGTCGTCCGTGTCAAACTGAGAGTCTCCGTCTGGTTCCACGCTTGAGAAGTATCATTCGTATCACGGACTCATATAACGCTCGAAACGTCGCAGAGCACTTGGACCACTAGTTTTGGACAGTTGGATGGTGAAAGACCTGGGGAGCAATATGACAACGGTGGAATTTGGCATTCTCAAGATTCCGCGATGAGGTGAGAAGTCTTGGGATTTTCGGCGCCGCGGTGAAACGCTCGAACGCGATTCTCGACTTGTTGATCGGCTAGTGTGAGGCGTCCATGCTGGCGTAAATGTTCCTCCCAGGAATCGACGATGAAAGTCTCGACAAAGCGACTTGGATCAGCCGTATCGCGAAACAGATTCCAGTAGAATGCTCCATCGCGACGTTTCATCTCACCTGATAACCGGGCAGCCTGTGTAAATACCTCTGCATCGTTCGGATCGATCTCGTACTCAACTGTAATGAGCACTGCGCCAGTTTGAGCTTCGGGTTCGATTTGTACTTTTGGCTCAGGCCAATAAGCAGAGGGCGTCAGATCCAACTTCTCATCGCACCTGAGCTCAAAGCGAATTCCGGTCGCGAGCCCGACCACCAATCCGACCGCTGAAATCAAGAGCGTACGTGAGATGCCAGCGTGAATCGCGAGCCAACCCCACAAAGCGCTCCCGCAGGCCCACCCACCGAAGAAGACGAGCATGTAAACGCCAAGTACGCGCGCCCGCACCCAACCTGCGGCTGCCGTTTGGGCCGCCACATTGAAGGTTGAGAGCAGAGCCATCCAGGCAATGCCACCAAGGAAAAGTGATCCTCCTACCAGAACTCCGTTGCGCACGTAACCAAGGACAATCGTAGCCGAGGCGAAGATTAATGTTGCAGCAATGACCAGGGCGTTGGTTGAAATTTTCTCTCTCAGCACAGACAGGAATGAGGCACCGGTGACACCTCCCAATCCGATGCAAGCGAGTAGTACCCCATAGCCTGCGGCATTCAATCCTAATTCTCGTCGGGCAACGACAGGAAGAAGCGCCCATAGTGCGCTTGCGCAAAGAATGAAACTTCCGGCTCGGACCAGGACCGTTTGAATTGCCGACGTATGACGCACATACCGAAATCCCGCGCGCAGAGCTCCCAGCACATGTTCAGGCGGTAGCTTGCTCTTCTCGACAGACCGCCGCCAACGATAGAGCACGATGATCACGCCGAGAAAAGAAATCGCATTCAACAGAAAGACTGCCCCTGGTCCAAATGCAGCGACCAACAGACCACCCAATGCCGGGCCCACCGCCCGCGCGATGTTGAAGGCAACGGAGCCTAGCGTAACAGCGGCCGGCAGATCAGTTCTCGTGACCAGTTCAGGAGTAATTGCTTGCCAGGCTGGTGCGTTGACGGCAGCACCTAACCCGAGCGCGAAGGCAAGTATTAAAAGGAGCGAAGGAGTAGTGACTCCTGTGATAGTCAACACTCCCAACGTCGCCGCGACTGTTAACATCCAGGTCTGAGTTATGAGTAATAGTCGGCGGCGATCGATAAGATCAGCAAAAGCGCCGGAAGGAACAGCCAGGAGCACTACTGGCAAACTTCCGGCTGTCTCAATTAATGCTACCAAAAGCGTGGATGTGGTCAGAGAAGTCATCAACCATGCTTCTCCGACATCCTCCATTAAGCCACCAACATTCGAGGCCACCGCTGCGATCCACAGGGCTCGGAAGAGTGGCTCGCGCAATGGGCCCCAAGCCGACGCGTAACGCTGCCATCGCCCGGTCAACCTGCGATTCTTCTTTGAATTCGACAGTGACAAGTGCTGCTCGTTAGAACTCATTTCGTTGACGGATGGATGACGACAGTTATCTGAATTAGCTCACCAATGAACCACGACGAAGCTCGGTTGAGCTAACTATCTTACGCCCAAACATGGTAATGCTGGCTTTGCCCTAAAGTCGATTTCGGTAGTAACAAGTTTCGTGTTATTTCGTGTGACTTCGTGGATCGTTCCTTTTGTCCAGGAAAACAAGACGATCCACGAAGTCACACGAAACAACACGAACCAAAATGCTTCGCACTCAACCTAGTTGTGACTTTAGAGGCAAAGTGGTAATGCCTATCACTTCGAACACAGCGTTTAGGATCGGGCTGCGCATCAAAAGCAAATTCTTCTCAATCACGAAACGGAGTTTTAATCGTTCAGCGGTCCGTATGGATTAGTTCATCAACGAGCCTCGTCTATTGTTAGACCTCAGGTGACTTCAAGCGGATCCAGCATCATGAAAGTGCGCTCCGCGAGGTCGTTGATTGCAGAAGAATACTTTTCGAAATGTGGTGTCGCATGATGCGCAGCCACGGCCGCATCGTCGGTATAGAGCTCCTCGAGCACGAAACGCCCGGCGTCAGCATGGTCGCGCCACAAGTCGTACTGTAAGTTTCCCGGCTCGGCCCGGCTCGGAACCACCATGCCGTCAAGCAGTGCTCTAAGTTCCTCAACCATGCCTCGCCTGGCGACAAGGATGGCAATTGTCTTCACTGTAGTTGACATAGTTATTTTCGGAGGAGTCGCATATCGGCGGGGTGCGGGTGAAACCGCACCTCGCCGGGTCTCAGCGCTCATGCCGTCTGGGCCTTCGCACTCAGCTTCAATGCTTCAATTAACTTCGCGGCAATCGGATGATCGGATCTCGGATTCTGACCAGTGATGAGCTCGCGATCGACAATCACGTTGGGCTCGAAATCCACAGTGCCGGTAGTCACCTGGCCCCCTGCAGTCTTGAGCGCATACGGCATGTTGAAATAGAGCTTTGCGTGAAGGATCTTGTCTTCGATCACCTTTTCTTCAGAGGCCGAAAAGATTGTCATCTTGTAGCCGGCATATTCCCATCCCTTGGCCCATTCTTTGGCCTTGTTCTCATCACCTGCGATGAGCGCTGCGCGAAACTCTCGCGCGTGCGGCATCGCCGAGACAAGCGTGATCGGGCCGTGGCATAGCAGGGCCGTGGGCTTGGAGTACTCGTGGAAGTGACGGAGGATCTCGCCGGCGTCAGGGTCTTGCATCAGGTCTACGACCGGCGCTTGGCCACCGGGCACGAACACAGCTGCGTAGCTGTCGAGCCCTTCCTTAATCACCGAACTCAGCGTGTGGACTTGGTTCATCGCCGGATCATTGGCCCAGAAGGCCTTGGCGCGCGAATAAGCACCCTGGTCGCCACCAAAATGCACTACCGAATCCGAAACTTCATCGATATGCGGCTTAGTTCCGTTCGGGGTAGCGAGCACCACGTCATAACCGGCCTCGATTAAGGCCATCGCTGGAACGACTGTTTCGTTGAGATAGTTGCCGGTGGGACCGGTACCGCCGCCGTGCACCTCAATGCGAGTGGCATTGGAACCGAGTATAAGAACTTTGCGATTACTCATGTGACTTCTCCTTTATCTGACGTTCAGAGTTTTTTCCTGATCTCTTAGTCCGTGACCATCTATCAGAGTTTTTGACTGGTTGGCGCGTCTCAGTCGAGGATCCCATCGGTTGATGCGCATCGCGGTATTGCAGCAGCTCGATTACCACGTTGTCGAACTGCACGAAGCGAACGTCGAGCCGAGGGCAGACGACTAATAACGCCTAGGTTTCGGTCCTCTCCATGACAGCCGTCGCCGCTTTCCGAATAACGTCCAACACAAACTCGGGTTGAGACAGCATGGGGACATGACTGCTGTCGGTTTCAAAGATCGTTGCCCCCATGCGCTTTGCTACGAAGCGCTCCAACTCAGGCTGGATAGTTTGGTCCTTGGTGGCTACGATGTACCAACTTGGCTTGGATCTCCATGCGGTTCCTTCAGCCTTTTGCTTGAAGAGATCCGCTGTAGGCGCCGCATGCGTTGCCCAAACAAGTTCCTGCTCATGCTCTGGCAAATCACCTGCGAAGGAAGGAACGCCGTTTGGTTTCAGCCAAACACGTCCGTCTGCCACTTCAATATGCGAGAAGATGTCTGTAGCCGGAAACTTTTCCTGTAGACTTTGTGTCGTCTCATCAGCATCTGGCGCAAATGCAGCGATGTAAACG
>DATFRK010000327.1:0-2584 GCA_035263325.1 Pyrinomonadaceae bacterium
GCCGCTACCCCCCAGGGCGAGAAAAAGATGGTCAACATCATTGCTGAAGTTCCGGGGGAAACAAAAGACGTTATTGTTGTCGCCAGTCACTACGACACGAAGTACTTCAAGGACATGCGTTTCGTCGGCGCCAACGATCCCGCGTCATCAGTGGCTACGTTGTTGGAGATCGGACGCGTCCTCGGAAGTGTGCGAGAGAAACCCAAGGTAACTTACAAACTCGTGTTCTTCGACGGCGAGGAGGCTTTCTGTGAAAACTGGGATGATTGTGGTTCGGAGGGCGCACCGGATAATACTTACGGCAGTCGTCACTACGTGTCACAACTCAAAGAAAAGAACGAAGTGGGCAACACTCGCGCCCTGATCTTGCTGGACATGATGGGCTATAAGAACCTGGAGCTAGGCCGCGACACCATGAGTACCCGTTGGCTGCAAGACATCATCTGGCAAACAGGTCGCAGTCTCGGATACACCGATGTCTTTACTGACCGTCCCGAAGGCGTCGGCGGAGATGATCATGAACCGTTTTTGCGGGCAGGCATCGATTCAGTAGACTTGATTCAACTTAATGGCTATCCCTACTGGCATAAAGCCAACGACACAGTAGATAAAATATCTGCGCAAAGCATGAGGATCGTTGGCGAAACGGTCCTGGCCAGTTTACCGAAGATAGCTGATCACCTCGCGAAGTGAGTAGACCATGCTTAAGTCGCCTGAGATTCTGGTCCCGGTTGATTTTTCTCCTTGCTCAGTGAACGCGTTGCGCGTGGCGATTGGGATGGCGGCGCCCGACGGAGATCTGACGTTGCTGCACGTTGTCGACCAAGAATTCATTGACGATGCAGTCGCCGCCGGTTTGGGCGAAGCGGAAGATATTCGTAACCGGTTACGTGACAACGCGGAAGCTTCTTTTACCTCGATGCTCGCGGAACTCGAGACCGGCGAGGTCGATCTGGAAAAGATGATTGTTGTCGGTTCGCCTTTCGTCGAGATTCTTAAGATAGCCCGCGATCTTGATCTGCCGCTCATCGTGATGGGAGTTAAAGGGCGCTCGACGCCGCCGGAAGAGATTCTGTTTGGATCCACGGCAGAAAAGGTGTTGCGTGGTTCGCGTATTCCCGTTCTCTGTGTGCCTTACTAAGCTCAAAGACACAAGCCTACAAACCAAAGATGAAACGAATTGCAGTCATTCCAGGGGATGGAATTGGACCAGAAGTAGTGCGCGAAGCCGTGCGCGTGCTCCAGCGTCTGCAGGAAACAAAGGGAGTTCAGCTTGAGTTGACAGACTTCGATTGGGGTGCGGAGAAGTACCTCAACGAAGGTATCACTGTGCCGCCGGGCGGGATGGAGATGCTCTCCCGCGAATTCGACGCAATCCTCGCCGGCGCGTTTGGCGACCCGCGAGTGCCTTCCAATAAGCATGCGGAGGATATCCTGTTGGGCATGCGTCGAGAACTCGATCTTTACATCAACTTACGTCCAGTCAAGTTACTAAATGCTCGCCTGACGCCACTGGCTGGTCGTAAAGTCGAGGACATTAACTTCGTGGTCTTTCGGGAAAACACAGAAGGTGCGTATTGCGGCGCCGGTGGGTTTCTCAAGCGGGGCACGAGCGAAGAGATTGCCCTCCAGGAAGAGATCAACACCAGGCGAGGAGTCGAACGAATCATAGTCGCCGCGTTTGAATACGCCAGCGTGAACGGCCGCAAACGGGTAACGATGGCTGACAAGTCAAACGTACAGCGATTCGGCGGCGATTTGTGGCAGCGAGTGTTCAAGGAAGTCGCCGCTAGTTATCCAGGGATCGAAGCGAACCATCAATATGTTGATGCGATGGCCATGTTCATGGTGCTCGATCCTTCACAGTACGATTGCATCGTCAGCAACAACTTATTTGGCGACATACTCACCGACCTTGGCGCCGCGATCCAGGGCGGCCTGGGTCTTGCAGCGTCAGGCAACATTCACCCCGGTAAGGTCTCGCTCTTCGAACCGGTGCACGGCAGTGCGCCTCCACTCGCAGGGAAGGGAGTGGCCAACCCGATTGGCGCTATTCTGACCTTAGCGATGATGTTAGAATACCTGGGTTTCCAGACAGCGAGTGAAGCAGTAGAAAGTGCGGTTCGAGCTGCAATTGCAGCGAACGAAACCACCAGAGATCTCGGCGGTCAGCTTTCTACAGAGCAAGTAGGGAAAGCAATCGTTGACCGCCTCGCGTAAGAGTTAACCAGCGGTGGAGGTACCCATGAGTTCGAGCACTAAAAAGTTCTTACAGAGGGTAGTAGCGGTCGTTATCATCATAGCCTTGCTCGACATGGTAGGCGTACCGACGGTGGTAATGATCTTCTTCACCGGAGTGGTGCTGGTTGTTTTCTTTATCTCGCGTCGTTCACAGAATCGGGAACTGGAACGTATCTTTGAGTTCTACGTCGCCGCCGATGCCATCCTCAGAGATGAGGAGCGACGCTGGTACGGATTTGAGATCGCGGACGTCATCGAAGATGGCGAGCGCGCGTTGGAGGCTATACCCGACTCACCACCACTCCACTATTTTGCCCTGGCGGCTCTCTATTATCAGGTCGGC
>DATFRK010000328.1:0-3672 GCA_035263325.1 Pyrinomonadaceae bacterium
CTTTAGGTGTTATGCAAAGATCATTTCTCGCCCTCGCTGATCTTGTGTCTCGTTAGATGCGACGCAAATCTTGGTGAAAACTCACTTTTTGTGTCTTGCGATCGCACTCGCTTTCGCGTCGGGATCATTAGCTAATACAACTCATTCAAGTGCGAGCCTCGCAATCGTCAGGAGTGGCTCAGATTTTGTGACTTCCGAGATCTGATCTCTGGTTGTATGCTCGCTCTCAGCGCGAGTAGACAGGAGGATCAGAAACGAAAAGCGTAATGAAACAGTTCCCTGCTGAGTGTGGATTCATGATCCTGGCACTTGGGAGCGTCGGAATGAGCTATGCGCTCGCCGGACAGGCGCAGGGTGCTGGTTCTGACTGGTCGTTCAATGCAACTATCATCGAGGCTTGTAGTTGTCCGAACCCCTGCCCTTGCAATTTCAATAGCGCCAAACCGGCTGCTCACAGCGGCCACGAAAGTCACGACGGCGCGACCGTGGAATACTTTTGCCGCTTCAATAGAGCCTTCAAAGTTAACAACGGGAACTTCGGGGCAACCAAGCTCGATGGTGTGAAGTTCTGGATGGCTGGAGACCTCGGTGGTGACTTTTCACATGATCAGGCGGACTGGGGGTGCTAAACTTTGAGCCATCAGTGACGAAGGATCAGCGCGATGCAATTCGCACGATCCTGACTTATGTCTATCCTGTGAAGTGGAACTTCTTCACGGTAGGCAGGGATGGAACGATTGAATGGAAAGCAGGCCATGATCACGCAGAGGCCCGCTTGGACGGCGGGCGCAGCGCCGAGTTAATGCTCAAGCGAGCGGAGGGTATGACCGCTGAGCCAATAGTCATCAAGAACCTAAAATACGATGCGGCCCCACGGAATGATGGCTTCATCCTGATGCCCAACGAGGTGGAGGCGTATCGAGTGGGCGAAAAGCCTTTTGAGTTTAAGGGGACCAACGGCTTCATGATAACCATCGACATAACGTCTAAGGATGTTAAGAGGTAGCGAGCATTTATCTTGGGAAGCTGGCCCTTCGTTGGCGGGTTCCGTGTCATACGCGATGTCGAGCACCACGACATCTTGCGACAGCTGGGAGGCCACGACTCATCAAACGCATTCCGTATGCGGACCGAAGCATCTAGCCAGTCGATGAAGCCAACGGCCCCTGATGCAATGACAGCGAGCAACGTTGCCACGACACCCTGCCGTGGCTTATCTCTTTCCCGTTAGGCATCGTGAGCGCCATGAGAAAGATTAACACTTCACAAGTTTCGGAGGCAGATTTCCACAGGCGTAGATTGACCATTGACGATGGTGAAGCTCCCTGTTTGTGTCCCAAACGCCGGATTCGAAACTGCATAGGTGTGCGAGCCCGGGCGCAATACCGCATCGTAAGTCCCATCAGCAAGCGTTGCGCCATAAGGCCTGCCATCAATTGATACGGATGCATTATGAACCGGTGCACCTCCGTTACAAGCTGTGATAACAAAATGCCCAGTTCCTTTTTGCGGCTCTGTGCACTGGTCAAATTTGAAGTAGCCGATCCGTGTCTTCCAGTAAAACTCGCTGGTCTTTTTGTAGTACTCGTTAGTGTAATAGAAGGTGCAGTCGTCCTCCGGATCAACGGTCATGTCACTGTAATCGCCCCAGCGATACTGAGGGGGCTCGGGAACGCAATCGGGATCCTTATCGGGATCGCAAGGGCGATCAACCTGGCTACCGGTACCGTCAAAGAGATGTTGTTCACCTGACAAGTTGTTTAATGGATCAGTAGCCAGTCGACCTGCATAACGGATTTGTGGGTGAATCGTTTCACTGGAAGCGCTGAAACCCAGTGCAATGTTTCCCTGGTTATCCGATGCAATGCTACCCATCCAGCGCCAGGTACTATCGAGCGGCGCGTACGTGCTTTGCTGGCGAAGCGTCCATCCACTTGGATGCATGCGTTGCAGTTCGAACCAGCGTATGCCCGCCACCGAATTCGCGCTGACCGTAAAGTTGTTAAGCATCGATTCGCGACCGTTGGGAAATCGGCGATAGGCGTTGCGAAACATCACCCGGTCAGCCACGGCGTCGAGCGGGTCGGGTACGCCCTTTTGTGGCACACATTCTCTAGTGTTCGGGCAGAGCACGGTAAAGTCTGCTGCAGGAACATTGGCTCGGAGCGTAAAGGTGGAATTATCCGGGTCGTTCCAGTCTACATGAAAGGCCCATACCTTGTAACGTGGAGGCGGCGTTGATGCTGCGCGGGGTGGCGGAGTGTTCTGCTGCACTTCTTCCTGTCTTGGACCCTCTTTCTCCTCAGTAGCGATTGTAACTCCCACGAAAAAGTTTGGAGCACCGGCCGGGGGCGGAATCATCCCATCCAGGTCAGAGGGTAAGAAGAAATCCAAGAAATCCTGGGTAACAAAGTCTTTAGGTGCTTGAACGGTGGCAGTGGGATCACCTACCAGCATCTTCGCCCGATCAAACACAAAAGCCTTCACCCCCAGTGCCATTGCAGGATCTGTACGAAACATAATTGCGGACATATAATAGCCATCAGGCCAGACGCCGAACTTGGGATAATCGGGCATGCGGAAAGAGAGGTGAAAGTCGTATCGGTACCACGAGCCGGTGGCGTCGCCGGTCTCCGAAACAGCAATACATTCGTTTTGCGGTTCTGGATTGGACCCGACCGGTACGGCAAACTGGCTGATCACCCAGCGGTCAGCGAGCCGATCATAAACGACTATCGGATCGCCCTGGCCTCGAGTGTAACACGGGCCGCCAAACCCCTCCCAAATTGAAGCAATAGAAATCGGGCCAAGAAGGGATGTGCCTGTACGTTTATCAAACACTTGGAGAGCGTCGTTCACCATTTGGACGTATTGAGTTTTCCCGACTGCGCCATTCGTATCTGGCGGAACACCACAGGTAGGGGAGACGTTGCCGTCAACAAACTCGCAGTTCCCGGCCAGACCGGCCCATTGCCGGACCGGAGCGGGAATAGCTAACGACGTCGGCTGCTGCGAGAAGCTGCTTTGAATCACCGGATCCGGGCGATCATGGTGTCTGATCGGTAGCTTTGGGTTGGCATGTCGTTCACGCTCCCGTCCTCCTTGCGGTGATTGCACTGGCTGTTCGCGAAGCGGCGGCGACAGGTCACTGTGCACCGCCGGTATAACCATCATTTGGCCTATTTGCTCACCGATAGTTTCGTCAGCCTGTTCCGGCGAGTTCGTGCTGCCTGCGTTTGGTTGAGCAGAGGCGTTCGAAAACATGCCAAAGCCTAACAATGCCAGAAGGACACCGGAGAGGACGACAACCAGTCCAATTAAAAGGCGCAGATTAAAGAACCCGCCTTTGACAAAACTACGGCGGGCAGGTGCAGATTGTGAAGTGGATTTCTTTTTCATAAACGAAGACTGCAACAAGCCGTGATTTTGCCGGAGTCGGCAAAAAGCGATTCACGAACGCTTGCGATTTGTGGAACTAGTTTCAGAGGGGCAAGTACAATCGAGCTTGTACTTAAAGCGCTACGGGTAGGTCAAGATTTTTTCGTGCGACGTCGCGGAAGACAAAGCAGCAGATTATGAGGATACTCCCCGCATAACATCGGCGACCAAGCCGCGCTACAGTTTTATCGCATCAGCCTAACGATCATCGTCTTCACTCGGTGCCGTTTGACC
>DATFRK010000329.1:0-5262 GCA_035263325.1 Pyrinomonadaceae bacterium
CATCTTGCGGTTAAGTATATATCTCGGATCTGAGATGTGCTATTGGTCAGTGGTGGGTAGTTAGTGGTCAGTAGTCAGTAGGGAATAGGTCCTATAGGTCGAATAGGTCCTATAACGACTGACTACTGACCACTGACTACTAACCGCTAATTACTGACCACCAACCAGGGCCCTGGTTGCCTTGATCGCCTGATCGTAAACCCCTCGCCGGGCCTGTTTGCGAATCAAACCAACCTCACCCACCATCTTGAAACTATCGCTCATTACGCTCACCTTGCTGCCCTCATTGTGATCCCAACGTACCGGGATCTCTTTCAGACGCAACCCGGCGCGATGGGCCAAGTAGAGCAATTCGACGTCGAAACCAAAACGATCCACCGTCGCCGCTTCCACCAGCGGACGACACACACTCATGCGAAATGCCTTGAAGCCACATTGAGTGTCCCAAAACGGAAGTCCAGTCGACAGTCTCACTAAGGTATTGAAGATTCGCCCTCCCTGTTCCCGTCGCCACGATTGGTGCACCCCAATGAGTTCGCGGTCCAATGCGCGCGAGCCAAAAGTGACGTCAAAATCTCCGTGCAGAATAGGGTCGACAAGCTTTGGAGTCTCGGTAATGGGAGTTGAGAGGTCGGCGTCAGAAAATAGAGCTACTTCTGCGCGTGCAGCCAGGAGCCCGAGTCGGACTGCGCGACCTTTGCCGAGATTCGATTTGTAACTGATTACCGAGGTACGCAGTGGGGCTGCATGTTCCAGAGCAGTACGGGCCAGGGCTGCCGTGTCGTCGGCGGAACCGTCGTCTACCACGATAATCTCGGCGTCGACGGTATTCTGGTGCAAATAATCAACGACGGTATATAGAGTCCGCTGTAACCGGGACGCTTCGTTATAGGCGGGGATGACTATCGAGAGCGATTCCATCGGCCGTTAGCGCAATATACCACAGCGCTTGATGGTTGCTCTTTCGGAAGCTGAGCACCGCCTGTGTTATATTTTGGCACATGGAAGTGATTCGTCCATTCGACAGCGCCGCCCCGGATTACAGTAGCCACGACTCCGGCGCGAGCAGAAAGTTCATCTTTTCCGCCTCCGCGATCATCCTGGTCGCCGCATTATTTGGCGGAACACTGGGTAGCGCGCGAAAATTCAGTCGCCTGACCGCCACCAGCACGGCAAATTCCTATCGTGCGGCTGATGAAATTGAAAAGGACTACAACGAGGCGGTCTCGACCATCACTACCAACTACTCCGGCGACATCGATTATGAAAAGGCGGGTCAGGCTGCCATCCAGGGAATGTTGTCCACTTTGGACCCGCACTCCATGTACTTCCCGCAAAGCGAATTCAAGAAGCTCAAAGAAGATCAGGATTCCCGCTTTTACGGGATTGGCGTAACGATCGTGCAACATCACGACGGCGTGTACATTCAGTCGGCCGTCGAGAACACGCCCGCCGCTCGACTTGGTCTACGCTACGGCGACCGCATTCTCGAAGTTGATGGCAAAGATGCCCGCGATTGGAGTAGCGAGCAGGTCTCGAAGAATGTGCGGGGCGGCCGAAATGAGCCGGTGACCATCAAGGTGGAACGAGCTGGTTCTGAAGCGCCAATAGACTTCACCATCATTCGCGATGCGGTGCCGCTACCAACGATTCGTAATTCCTACATGATTCGCTCAGGGACCGGCTACGTTGGTTTGACTGGAGGGTTCCAGCGCTCGAGCGATGACGAGCTGCGGGAAGCCCTAAAGAAACTGCAGGAACAAGGCATGCGTCAGGTTGTGCTTGACCTGCGGGGAAATCCGGGCGGTCTGCTGGATCAGGCGATTGATGTCGCGAGTGAGTTTTTACCGCGCGGGCAAGTCATAGTGTCAGTCAAAGGGCGGACCGAGTACAGCGAACCGGTGGTTTATAAGTCCACCGGGTCAGATCCAACGAATCTGCCACTGGTCGTACTGATCAACCGCAATACGGCCTCGGCTTCAGAAATCGTTGCCGGCGCCATCCAGGATCACGGTCGCGGACTGATCATTGGTGAGACGAGCTTTGGCAAAGGACTGGTGCAGCGTATTTTTCAACTACCACTGAACACTGGTCTGACACTTACCACCGCGCGTTACTACACTCCGTATGGTCGCTCATTGCAGCGCGATTACTCGAGTGGATCGCTTTACGACTACTACACCCATCACGACGCCGAAACACAGGGTCAGCAAACGACGGGCTCGGGCACAAGAAATCTCGACTCGCCGCTGGCCTTAGCCTCTCCGACCCCACACCCACAGACGGGACCGGCAGTTAAGACGGCAGCGGGCCGTGTTTTCTACGGTGGTGGCGGCATCACCCCAGACATTGAAATCAAAGAACCGGTGAACACGCCCGTCCGCTTGCGCATCGCCGAAGCCGCCTTCTTCTTCACGCGCCAACTCGCAGCTGGCTTAGTGCCCGGCTTAGAACCTTACAAAATAGAAAGAGTGCAATACGGCAAGAACCCGCGCGCGACAGATTTTCCGATCACTGATCGTACGGTTGAAGCTTTTCGCAACTACGTTCGCACGCAGGCCGACCTGCAGGTTACACCTGCCCAGATCGACGAAGAACTCGAATTTGCCAAGTTGCGCTTGCGAGAAGAGATCATCACCGCGGCTTACTCGAACGACGCCGGCGCCCGAATTCTCCTAGACAGCGACGTGCAAGTGTTGCGTGCGCTCGATGCCTTGCCGGATGCCAAACGCCTGGCGGAAAGCATCAACAAAGGAGCCTGGCAAGGCTAATCCCCGGGTCAATACCGACAAGAAAACCTTGCAGGGGCGTCCCTCCCGGGCACCCTGCTTTTATTGAACAAGGCCGCTTTTATCGAACCGACGCCGCGAGAAATCCATCTCCAGTTTGTTGCATTAAAAGCACGAATTTATTTATAGTCCGCAATTCGAGCAGCGAAGCAAATCGCCGACTCTTGCATTAACACCGTTCTACGCCCTTCCGGGCAATCGCTTTATCCCGCAGTTTTATTTAGGAAACAACTCGACTGAAAGGATACGTCCATGAAAGCTAGGTCGCGCGCCTCGTATGATGTAGGACTACTACTCATTATCGTTTTCGTGGTTGCCGTCGCTACCGCCACGGTTTACTCGCGAAATGCCGCTCAGCCTCAGAATCCCGCGGCGCCCCAAGCTCAAGCCCAAGCCCAAGCACCGAGCCCAACCCCAACCCCGATCAATTGGTCGACTGATCCCATGCTCAAACGGTTTGTCTTTCGTGGTATTGGACCAGCCAGCATGGGCGGCCGCGTTGATGATATTGCTGCCGTCGAATCAAACCCATACATCGTTTACATCGGGTTTGCGACCGGCGGCGTTTGGAAGTCGACCAACAACGGCACGACTTTCACTCCAATCTTCGATACCTATTCGTCAGCCTCGATTGGTGACATCGCAATTGCGCCTTCAGATCCCAACGTTGTCTGGGTTGGAACTGGCGAAGCGAACAATCGACAGAGTGCGAGTTTCGGCGACGGGATCTATAAGTCAACCGATGCCGGCAAGACGTTCACCAAGATGGGACTGCAAGACTCGCAGACAATTGCCCGCATCGTTATCGATCCCAAAGATCCAAACATCGTTTACGTGGCAGTATTGGGCCACCTCTTTGGACCGAACAAAGAACGGGGTATTTACAAGACAACCGATGGGGGCAAGACCTGGAACAACGTCAAGTTCATCGACGAAGACACGGGCTTTACTGACCTTGTGATCGACCACTCGGATCCGAAAACTCTTTACGCGGCCTCCTATCAACGACGCCGAACTTCCTGGGGCTTCAACGGTGGTGGACCAGGATCGGGAATCTGGAAGACTGTCGATGCCGGCAAGACCTGGAAAAAGTTGGAGGGTGGCGGCCTGCCCGAGGGACTGCTGGGCAGGATTGGTCTTGACCTGGCCCGTTCGAATCCGAACGTCATCTACGCGCAGATGGAAGTCGGAGCCAGCGTTGGGACGGGCGGAGAAGAGCAGACGTTTGGGGGCGGCGGTGGTGCCGGGGCCACGCCGAGTCCCAGTCCCTCACCATCCGCGTCGCCCACTCCAGCAGCTTCGCCGACGCCAACCCCACTTGATCCCAAAAAGCCCGGGGTCTGGCGTTCCGACGACAAGGGCAAGACCTGGCGCCTGGTCAGCAATGAAAACAATCGCCCGATGTACTACAGCCAGATTCGAGTCGATCCTAAGAACGCGGAAAACGTTTTCGTTGGCGGCTTGAACTTTAGTAAATCGACCGATGGCGGCAAGACTTTCAAGTCGCTGCAGCAAGGAATCGCCCACAGCGACAATCACGCCATCTGGATTGATCCCAACAATGGCGATCACATCTGGATTGGTAACGACGGTGGCCTCGATGTTACCTACGATCAAGGCGCCACCTGGGAGTTTGTCAACACGATCGCGGCGGCCCAGTTTTATGCCATCGCGGTCGACATGCGGAAGCCGTACTACGTCTATGGCGGGCTGCAAGACAATGGTTCATGGGGGGGTCCAAGTCAAACTCGCAGTTTGCAAGCGGGGATTACCAACTCAGATTGGTATCGCGTGGGGGGCGGTGACGGCTTCTACGCGCAAATCGATCCGACCGACTCCAACACTGTCTATTCGGAGTCGCAGAATGGAGCAATGAACCGCCTCGACTTGCGCACCGGACGAAGCGTTAGCATTCGTCCGCGCGGTGTTCCGCAACGACGAGGTGGTGGTAGACAAGGTGGTGGCGGTCCGGCGCCTACTCCGTCGCCGGGTGCTTCGCCTCAGCCAAGCCCAACTCCTGATACTGAGTCTCAGTTGGCAGCGTTTGCTGCCGCCCAGGGGTTTGGTGGTTTTGGTGCAGCCAACTTAACTTCGAATGTGGTGCCCACGCCGCCCGCGGGTGAGCAGTATCGCTTCTATTGGAACACTCCGATTGTCATGTCGCCGCATAATCCGCGCGTGCTTTATGTCGGCGGAGATCGGTTTTTCAAATCACTGGACCGCGGTGACACCTGGACGGCGTCCGCTGACTTAACCAAGCACATCGATCGCAACACGCTACCCATCATGGGTGTGCCCGGCAAAGATCCGATGGCCTCGAAGCACGACGGCTACACCGGCTACGGTTACATTGTCACCATCGCCGAGTCGCCGAAGATGCCGGGAGTAGTTTGGATCGGCACCGACGATGGCAACGTGCAGGTTAGTCGCGATGGCGGCAGTACCTGGACCAATGTCTCCAAGAATGTTCCCG
>DATFRK010000330.1:0-5007 GCA_035263325.1 Pyrinomonadaceae bacterium
TTTGCGTTGCTTGCTGAGCATATTTTTCACGGCCCATTGGCAGCGTCAGTATTGGACGCTGATCAAGCAATCTTGGAAATCTGCGAGGTGTCGTTTAGTACCGTTCGAAAAAAAATTGCTATGACGTCAAGGTTTGTAGAAAGACGGATCGTGTATCAGTCCCAGGACTGATTTCCCGATCATTGCGAGGATGTGGTCGTCATTGTCATGACGGACATAAAAAGATAGATCGCGATAGACGCGTTCGAGCACGCTGGGCCGATTTAGACACCGGGCGCCGCAAGCTCGGATACAGTGTTTGACGGTGGCCTCGGCCAAATGTTCTACGACATGACGAGCCCGGCTGCCTGCGATTTGCGCTTCCTGATACTTCCCTGCTTCCCATAGTTGAGCAACATGTTTAAGCCAAAGATGAGCAGTTTCAATATCCACGGACATTTGTCCGATGTGATGCTGCACGTAAGGATCTTCGGCCTTTTTCTGGCTGGTGATGTATTCAAACGCGTAGTCATAGGCAGCCTCGGCTGCTCCCAGGAATGTTGCCGCATAATGCGGTATGAAACAGGTCTGCCATCCCTCTTTCAGATATTGTCCGGGGTAGCCGATGAGATCCTGGTCGGGAATAAAAGTGCGGTCGAAATGGACCAGGTAACTGACCGTCGCCCTCATCCCAATGGGATCCCACCACGAGCCGTCGATGCGCACCGTTGGATCCGACAGGTCACAGGCCATCAACAACTGTGTATCTAACGATGCGGTGGTGTGCCGGACACCTCCTGGTCCCGCCGTATTGACCAAAAGAATGGCCCACTGCGCGCCGCCCGCACTGGTGGAAAACACCTTCGTGCCTTCAACTAAGTAACCGCCCTCGACCTTCTCTACATTGGTACCAAAACGAATCGTCTCACCCGGCGCTCGAGCTTGCGGCTCACCACTCCACGCCACCCATTTGTAACCACGCTCAACGACGTCTTTGAACCAACGTGACTTTTGCTCTGTGGTTGCCATGCCATCCAACAGCACCAGCGAATTGACATGGCCTTCCCAACAACGGGCGAGCGAGAGATCTACCTTGGCAATCTCTTTCGTCATCATCCACAACGTGTGCACATCACCGCGATATGGACCAAGCCCCAGACCGCCGTACTCCGGGCCGATCACGGGAGCCAGCAGGCCTGCCTCAAACAGGTCTGCAAAGTCCTCAGCCGGAAAGGTAGCGGTCTGATCGTAGTACGCGGCACGAGGAGCAAACTTCTCCTGGGCCAACTTCCTGACGCTATCGATCAGCTCTTGACCAGATCGCTGGAGCTCACGTTGAGTTTGGATTGCGCTTCCTCCTTGATAAAGATGGCAAACTTTTATAGGCCCAGTCTTTCGCGCATTATCCTAACGGGCATTTCCTTGCCTGTCATCATCTGGAACTGGCGCTGCACCTGGCCCCAAAGTATTTCTCGACCATCGATTGTTACGCGTTCACTGGCCATCGACTTGGCAACTAATGGCGTCGGTCGCGACCCATATGCCAGATCTATTATCACTGCCTCTTGATCGAGGTTCTCCACGTGAAATGGCACCTCATCGTCGTCGCGACCCACCGGAGTAGCGTTTACGAGGATGTCATAACCTTCCGCGTTAAATCCCCGTAACGGGCGGTACGGCAGGCTCAGTAGGCTAGCGGCGTGATTGCCCCGCTCACTCCCACGATTGACCAGGGTTACGCCGGCGCCCGATTGATTGAGCGCCGCCGCAATAGCTCGGCCGGCGCCGCCGCAACCGATGACGGCAATCCGCTTATGCTTCATCTGAATGCTACGACCATTACTGGCAATGGATACCACTTCCGGGTCAGTTGTATCGGCCAGCCACCAACCATTGTTTCGCACCAGGATGTTGGCGGACTCAGCCTTGCGGGCCATTGGACTCACCATCTTCGTCGTCGAAAGGGCGGCTTCCTTATGAGGAGAAACCACGGTGATGCCGTTGATCGGTAGGCCCAGGGTGTCAAGCACGCCAGAAAGTACAACGTCATTCCAGAATTCCGAGAATGATTCCACCTGGAAAGGCACGAACAGCGCGGGATGATCGATCGCGCGGTAGGCTGCGTTGTGCAACTGTGGTGACAACGATTGCGTCACCGGATTGCCGGCAATACCGTAGATTGCCCTGGTAGGCCGAAGTTGTGGCAGACCGTAATCCTCCACCAATTTGTTGATGGTGGGCTCCATCGTAGGCAGCCGACCATTGGCCACTAAACCAAAAATGGCGGGCGCGCCAAGATGAAGGGCGACCAGGCGACTCCAGAAACCCAGTTGGCCTACGGAGAAAGCTATGGTGTCTGAGCGGTTCAGTGACTTCAGCAGGAGTAGCGGCGTGAGTTCGTCACTCATGCTGCGGGCTGTAGAAACAAGTTTGTAGCGGCTGGCTGGGACCGTCGACACTTGCTTGAACTTCGCCGTTAGACCATCCAGGTCACTGGCTGGTCCATGCCAGGAAATGAGCCGCTGGTCCACCGGAACAGCGGCTAACAACTCGGGCGAAAGGTCGCGGTCAGCTTCCAGTTCTACCAGGTCGTGGCCCCGCACTGCGTTGATTAAGCGCTCGCGTCGCTGGTCCAACGAGGCGGAAAAGTTGCCGCCTTCAGCGTCACTGCGCAGCGAATAGACCAGGCGCCCTGCGAAATGCTGGCGCAACCAGTTTGGATCGACGTCACCGACCAGATCTGACCGCACTTCGAGCCAGGTGACGCACTTGGGTAAGGCCGACAATTCCGCGCCACTGCTGGAAGGCGGAGTCGTTAGAGAAGCGATGAGAATGGCTTCAGACATACTCGCGAGTCGTGGGCTCTTTGTTATGGATTTCCTCGCCTGACAGCACGCATTCGAGATCAAGAACGTCGCGTCTGATTTCGTCCCCGTTAAGGCCAGATCGGCAGTGTTATAAGCAGTTACTTAGTTACACTGCTGCTGCTCAGAAAACGATTAACGGAATTGGTGTCTTGCGTTCGGGCGAGGGATTTGCAGACCTCTCTCGTTTCCAGGGGAAGAATTTAAGTTGGATTGTGAAGCGGTTTCCGCACAATCGTCGCCAGAAATTCATCTCTACTCCTCCATCAACGAACATGGAAACGAGAAGTCAGACCAGTCCTCTAGATGTTTCCGCTCGAAAAAAAAGCGGCAGGTTGGCGAACAGCCACACCTAGGGTTCGTTTAGGCTGAATTTAGCGAGTATTGCGAGGAGCTCGTGAGATGGCAGCCTTGTAAATAGCGAGTGCACAATATGCTAGCTTTGCTCCAAAAAGTCAACGAGTTCTTATCATTAGCGGCGCCGCCAATTACGATTCTGCTGCTCACTCTTGTCAAAAGATCAGAAATGCGACATAACGATCTACGGTTCGCATTCCCTTCCCGTCAGGTGATGTACCGCATCACACAATGATCACGCTGCCAAGCACAAGTCGTCCATGGGCCATGCTCCTGTGTTACTTGGGTGTACTCATCCTCGTTGGCTCCAGCGCCAGGGCCGCTGCTCGGTATCGCTTTGACGGCTGGAACACGGACAGTGGCCTGCCGCAAAACACTGTCACCTCGATTCTCCAAACACATGATGGCTACTTGTGGTTTACCACTCGCGACGGACTGGTGCGCTTTGATGGCATTCGCTTCACCGTCTTCAATAAAGGAAATACGCCGGGTATCAATAGCACTCAATTTGTTGTTCTCTACGAAGACCGCTCCGGCAATCTTTGGGCCGGCACGCAGAACGGTGGACTGACCAGGTATCGCGAGGGAAAGTTTTTCACCTACAACACCCAGCAAGGACTGTTGGATGAACGTGTCATCGGGGTGCAAGAAGACGATGCCGGCCACGTGTTAGTCTCGACCGCTAAGGGAATCGTGCGCTGGGCTGAGGGTAAGTTCATCACCGAGACAACGTACGCGCCGCCCTTCACCATAAATACCTCGGGCGAAGTACTGTCAGAACTTTGGTACACCGATCCAAAGGCGCTGCACCGCCTGGCCCATGGGCGTATTGACCACTATCAGTTGAGCGATGGCCTGTCTAGCGTCAATGTCACGTCCATCTACGAAGATCCACACGGAACAATCTGGGTCGCGACCAATGACGGCGGCCTGAACCGCATCAGGAGTGGAAGAATCACAGTTTACGGCGCCGACAGAGGTCTACCCACGGATGTCAAAACTGCACGTGTTTGTGAAGACAAGAAAGGAAATCTCTGGATGCCGGCTCCGGGAGGCGGAATAGGCGTACTGAGTGGTGGGCAGTTCACGATCTACAACGCCAGCAACGGTTTTACTAACGACCTGGTACGGGAAATATACGAAGATCGTGAAGGCAATATCTGGGTCGGAATGGACAGTGCCGGGATCTTTCGCGTCAGGCCGCAGGTAGTCACTGTGTATACGATGAACGAAGGGCTGGCCCAGAACAACGTTTACCCGATCCTCGAGGACCAGGCCGGTGACGTTTGGATCGGTTCGGGAGGTGGGCTGAGCCGTTATCACGACGGGCAGTTCAGGACCTATACAACCAAAGACGGACTCAAGAGTGATGCTGTAACTGCGTTGCATCAGGATCGCGAAGGCAATTTATGGATCGCGACCGGCGACGCTGTAATGTCAATGAAGGATGAACACATAAGCTTCATCTATGGCGGACGAGAACTCTTTAACGAGCGTGTCGCCACCATCAATACGGATCGCCACGGTAATCTCTGGTTCGGCAGTGACGGCGGCTTGAGGAAGTACAAAGACGGAGTGGCTACCCTCTACACCACGCATGAGGGACTCGTAGACAATGATGTTCGAATCATTTACGAAGCGCGATCCGGTGATCTGTGGATCGGCACTTACGGCGGCCTCTCACGCTTGCGCGACGGTCAGTTTTCCAACTACACCGAGTCCGATGGGCTCTCGAGCAACCATATCAGATCGTTTTACGAGGACGCCGATGGCACCTTTTGGATCGGTACTTACGACAACGGCTTGA
>DATFRK010000331.1:0-11627 GCA_035263325.1 Pyrinomonadaceae bacterium
ACATTAGACACATGCCGACGACAACGTGGGTGGCGTGCAAGCCGACCAGCGAGTAGAACGTCGTTCCGAAGAGGTTGGTGCTAATCGTCAGCCCGTCGTGATAGATCAGCCTGCGCCATTCGACGGCAGTCATGGTGAGAAACAGAGCACCGAGGACAATTGTCGCGAGCCAGAACAGCTTGAAGAGACCCACCCGATCGCGATTGAAAGCGCGCTCCGCGAGCATAATGGTGACGCTGCTTGACAGCAGGAAGATTGTGGCCAGCACGGGCAGGTCCAACACCTGGCGTGGTGTCGGGCCCGTCAAACTCTTGCCGACATAAAAAAGGTAGCCCGCAACAAAGATCGAGAAGAGGCTGGTCTCCGTCAGGAACAAGCAGACGATCGCCACCTTCCGAGCCGACGGCAGTTTCCACTCGGTCGCTGCTGGAGCAATGGGCACATAGGCTTCGTTAATCATCGAATGGTTCTCCTGGGCTTCGGCTTCACTCGTACTTCCAATCCGGGTCTTCCGGATGTTTTAGATCCCAGAGCGGACGACGACTGCGAACAGTTGGCATCGTCGCGAAGTTGTATTCAGGTGGTGGCGAGCTCGTGGCCCATTCGAGAGTCCACGCGTCCCACGGATCATTGCCCGCAAGTTCACCCTTCCTTGCAGAGCGAACAATGTTGATGGCGAGCACAAGAATGGCAGTCGCTTGAAAGAGCGCTCCCACTGTCGCGATGAGATTAAGCGTGTCCCAGCCACGCCCCGGGTCGTAAGTGAAGATGCGTCGAGGCATGCCGAGCAAGCCCGCGAAGTGCTGGGTATCAAACGTTAAATGGAACCCGATAAGGAACAGCCAGAAGTGCCACAGTCCCAGTCGACGATCGAGTAGGCGGCCCACGGCTTTCGGGTACCAGTAATAGAAGCCAGCGAAGATACCGAAGAGAAATGCGCCGACGAGCGTGTAGTGAAAATGTGCGACGACGAAATAGGAGTCCGTCAGCTGCCAGTTTAAAGGAGCGACAGCCAGCATTATTCCCGTCAAGCCCGCGATCAAAAACTGAAAGAGAAAGGCGATGCAGAAAAGCATTGGCAGGTCGAAACGAATCTTGCCGCCGTACATTGTGCCGAGCCAGTTGAAGATCTTGATCCCTGTCGGCACTCCCACCATAAAGGTGGAAATGGCGAAGAAGGTGTTGCCGACTGAAGTCATCCCGACTGTGAACATGTGATGGGCCCACACGCTCATGCTGATAAGACCGATCATTGCAGTTGCCCCGACCATGATGGGGTAGCCAAAGATCGGTTTGCGCGAAGAGACCGGGACTATTTCTGAGAGGCAGGCGAACGCCGGAATCATCAGGATGTAGACCTCAGGATGTCCGAAGATCCAAAAGAAGTGTTGCCAGATCACCGCCGAGCCACCGGCCTGCGTGTCGAAGAAATGTCCGCCCAGATAACGATCAATCAACAACATGATTTGCGCCCCCGAAAGTCCGGGCAGTGCCAAAAGGATCATGAAGTTCGTTACGATCATCATCCAAACCATTAGTGGCATGCGCATTAACGTCATACCTGGACACCGCAGCGTGATTGCGGTGGCGATTACGTTGATGGCCGAAACTGTGCTGCCGACACTCGTGAGCAGCAGGCTTAGAATCCAGTAGTCAGTGCTGCTGCCGCGAGAGAAGGCGCGCGCTGTGAGCGGAGCGTAAGCGAACCAACCGACGTCCGGTGCAGAACCGTGACCGGCCAGTCCCGGTGCACCGAGATAACTGAAATAGAGGAGCAGGCCACCGAAGACGAACATCCAGTAACCGAGAGCGTTCATGCGGGGGAACGCCATGTCGCGCGTTCCAATCATCAGCGGCACGAGATAATTGCCGAATCCGGCAATTATCGGCATTCCCACCAGGAAGACCATCGACGTACCGTGCATGGTGAAGAATCGGTTGAACACATCGGGCTCAAGCAAGGTGTTATTAGGGATGATAAGCTGCAAGCGAATTGCGACGGCCATCAGCCCTGCGACGACCAGGAACATAAGAGCCGTGCCGATGTACATCAATCCCAACTTCTTGTGGTCAACGGTGATGACCAGACCGTGCAGCCAATCGATTAGCGAAGCATTTGATCCTCTCACTCCTGGTAACGCGATTTCTTGAGTCGCCATGTCTGTCTTCCGTTCCTACTTCAGCGTTTGCAAGTAAGCAACAATTTGGTCCACTTCCGTGTCAGTCATCTGCATGTTCGGCATCAAACAACCCAACTTGATCCTTTGCGGATCCCGCACCCATAGGTGCAAGTTATCCAGCGTATTTGGCACTACACCCGCAGCCAACATTTCACGACTCATCAAGTGAGTTAGGTCAGGACCGAACTTTCCTTGCGCTGACGTACCACGAATCGTGTGGCAATTGACGCAGGAGTTCGCAAAGAACGCCTTGCGACCTTCAGCCGCGTTCGTAGTTACCGAAGTCGCCTGCTGTTGATCCCTAACCCAGCGATCAAATTCGTCCGGCGCTTGCACGACGACGCGAATCAACATCCGTGCGTGCTGTGTGCCACAGTACTCGGCGCAGTTGCCAAGATAGGTGCCGGGCTTGGTGGGCTCGATCCACATCCGGTTTTCTTTGTTGGGGATTAGATCAGTCTTCCCGGCAAGTTGGGGGACCCAGAAGCTGTGCGCGACATCCGCTGACTGAAGCTTAAGAAAAGCAGGCTGGCGTCTGTCTCCGGTACTGGCTGGCACGTGCAGTTCATTGGCCGTCACAATACCCAGTTCCGGATAACGAATCTCCCACCACCACTGATGCCCGACGACCGTAGCCTGGACAGCGCCTGGCGGTGGCTTCCTGTTCTGTATGTCAGCTATTGTCCGGGACGTTACCAGGATCAGCACGAACACGATCAAGATCGGCATCACGGTCCAGGCAAGTTCTATCTGGTTGCTGCCGTAGATTTGGGGTGGCTCCGTCGCTTCATCTCCCGCACGGTGTCGAAAGCGAACGAGCGCATAGACGAGTAGGCCCGCAACAACGATGAAGATAACCGCACAGACAGCGAGCACGAGGAACGACGTCTCTTTGATCTCTTGAGCTGGTTGCGATAAAGGGCCAAAGATGTTTGTGACACCCTCGTCTTTTCCGAACGTGGTCTCGACGAGACCAAAGCAGATGATGCCCATGCATGTCAGCGCGTAAGTGATTAATGCTCGCAACAGGCAGCTTACTGTTGTTGTGAATGCCTTCAATCCTATCGCTCCTTCCGACTTCAGCGTCCTGGCGAGTACAACTTCTTCCCAGCGCACCATGCGCAACGGATGTACCAGATGAAGAGGCTCGGTTTCTGCGGCTGTAATTAGATCAACGAGGGAAGATTGCCGGAATTGCCGGAGCGTACTTGAGTGTTCTTGAGAACGACAGCCGACACTTGGCGCGCGTACTGTGAGCAGGCGTTCTCGCTTGCTGAACGAGAACTCACTGGGCTGTTCGTGATTTCACCGCGGGCGAGGACGCCTGCCCTCCCAGCGTTGAATTTCACGCCGCCGTGGCAAATTGATTGCCTTAGGCTTCGAGCATGGACCCTGGATACATAACTGCTCTCGCCGCTCTGGGGGGGGCGGCACTCGGAGGCTTTACATCTTTCGCCACTTCCTGGAGCACTCAGCGCGCCCAGGCGAATGCGGCGCAAACCGCTAACAGTAAGTCCCAACGCCTCAAGCTGTACAAAGCGTTTATTGATGACGCCGCGAAAATCTATGGAGACGCGCTGATGAATGACAAGGTTGACCTCTCTGGCCTCGTTGAGTTGCACGCAATGGTCAGTCGAATGCGTGTTTTGTCTTCTACCGCTGTAATTGAAAACGCGACCAGAGTTGTGCGAGTGATTACTGAAACTTATAACCAGCCAAATAAGAGCCCGATGGAAATAGAGGAGATGATCGAGAACGGCAGCATCGATTTACTCAAGGTTTTCAGCGAAGCATGCCGACGGGAGTTTGAAACCAGATTAAGGCTCTAGCAAACCGCCTGGTTGCGTTTAACTTGTGGGAGAGGGTTTCAATCAATCTAAGCGAGGTGCAGTTTGAGTAGTCGCACAGTGGAATTGAAGACCTTCACCCGAACCTTCCCACTTTGTCACGCTATCAGTCGCAAAGAGGACGATCTGTATTTTCTTGATCTCACACTTGCACTTGCGGGAAAAGGTGAGGGTCAGGTAAGGCCGAATCCGCTGGTGGGCGCTGTGGTGGTCAGGGATGGAACAATTGTGGGCCAGGGCTTTCACCGGTACGACGGGGTGAAACACGCTGAAGTGTTGGCACTTGAAGAAGCCGGCCAGTTCGCGAAAGGCGCGACGGTATACGTTAACCTGGAGCCCTGTTGTCACCGTGGAGGTGGCAAACGTACTCCTCCCTGCTGCGATGCTTTGATTGCCGCCCAAGTTAAAAGGGTCGTTTGCTGCATCACAGATCCTAATCCGCGAGTTGACGGCAGAGGTGTGGCTGCGCTGCGTGAGGCAGGCATCGCAGTAAATGTTGGCCCAAGAACTTCCGCCGCCCGCTTGCTCAATGCCGAGTACCTGAGATCAGTCATCACCTCGAACACTTCACCATCCGCGTCTTTAATGCAGCTTCTCTTTTGATCTGGTCTTTGGCAAATTCTCTACAATACCTGGGATGTCCAAAACTAGTACCCACCACTCTTTGTTCGTGTGGTTTCGTGGATCATCCGTTCCCGAGACGAGCGCCCATCCCTGAGGTAATGTCGGACGCTACTGCCAACAGCAAGCGCAACTCCCGGCAATTCCGGCAGGAGCTTCTCCAAGAACTGCAAATACTTCCCCTATTCAAGCAAGACCGCAGCTGATCTCTTTGGTATATCCATTGCCCTGACTCGGCCCATGAGGGGTACATATGGAGCTAGTGCAGTAGTTCGCATGCAACGCGATGATCAAGTTCTAGTTCAGGTGGGTGCCGGCCTCGGGCCAGCCCTGAATAAGCTTGCCTGGATTTTAGCCGCAGTTCTCTCTCTGGTTTTGTCCGTGCCCGCTCAACAAACTGACGACGTGCAGAAGCAAATACAACAACTTAAGCAGCAGTATGAGCAGACAACTCGTGAGTTACTAGAACGAATAACCGCCCTGGAACAACAGCTAAAAGAACAGGAGGCAGCCAAGGCTCCCAAGGAGGATTCATCAAAAAAACAAGGAGGTTCTGCGGCAGCGTCCGCTTTGCAAGACGCAGCAAAAGCTGCATTTGGACAGTCAAAGGATAGCCAAGGGCTTCAGGGACAGGTGCCTGCTTCACCGACGTATGATCAATTGAGGGATGCAGACACAAGAATCGCGAAGCTTGAAGAGCAGGCGAAAGCTTTTGAATTCCACGGGTACTTCCGTTCGGGTTATGGACTAAACAGCCGGGGCGGTCAGCAGGTCGCGTTTCAAAACCCGGGCGCTGACGCCAAGTACCGCTTAGGAAATGAAGCGGAAACATATGCCGAGCTCATTTTTGTAAACAACTGGGTTAATCCGGAACATGACCATGATAAGGCTTGGATAAGGACAGAGGTCATGGTTGAGGCAAACACCTCAAACTCCGCTAGCTACGCAAATTTTCCTCAGGGCATCGGCAATGATCAATTCCGCTTCCGTGAAGCCTTCGTCCAAGCCGGCAATGTCTTTGAGAGCCAACCCCTTGCCAAGTTTTGGGCTGGAGAACGGTATTACCGCCGTTATCAAGCGCACATCAATGATTTCTACATCCTGGACATGAGCGGTTACGGCGGAGGGGTTGAGGATTTAGATGTGAAGGTTGGCAAGTTGGCCGTGGCCTTCCTTGCTGGGGCGCGTCCTGACGTGACTACCGAAAATGGTAATTACGCAAAGAGCAACATTGATGTGCGGCTCTATGACATTAAGGCCCCGGGCGGCAAGTTGTCCGGCTGGTTTAATTTCGCCAATGCTAAGGGTGGAACGACACCAAGTGGCACGGTCATTCCTTCCAGCCATGGATACGGCTTTGGCATCGTCCATCAGCGTTTGGAGTGGAAAGGTGGCTACAACTGGTTTTCGGTCGGGTACGCAACGGGAGCCGCAAGCAACTTAAGCACATCGCTCGATGACCCAACGCCGTTTCTCCAGGACAGGAAGAAACTTCGAATCGCGGAACACATGCTGATTCAAACAAACGACAAGTTTGCCATCCAACCGGTATTCGTCTATCAGCGAACGCAAAGCGGCAATCCGCAAGAGGGCTGGAGCCAGTGGACCTCATTAGGCGCCAGACCGCAGTACTTCTTTACCGATCATCTATCACTGGCGTTTGAGGCTGGATTCGATCACACCACCAGCGGCAATGGTGGGCCTGAAGGGTGGCTACGCAAATTCACGATAGCCCCGCAAATCGGAGCCGGGCGCCGATTCTTCAGCCGGCCTGTACTGCGTCTCTTTGTGACTTACGCAAACTGGTCTAACGGCCTCCGCGGTTTCGTCGGCGGAATTCCGTTTCACGACAAAACAAGTGGATTCACCTTCGGTGTGCAGACCGAAACGTGGTGGTAACAGGAGATCTGAGAGTGATGAAGGAGGTGAGCAGAATGGCGACTCCTCGGATGGTAACTCGGCCCGGCCCGGCAGATGAGGCCCTCATTTCAGCGGCCACCCGGAACTACACGAGACCTCTAATCATTGTTACCTCGCTCTTCTTCGTGTGGGGCTTTATTACCAGCCTGAACGACATCCTGGTCCCGCACCTGAAGTCGATATTTAATTTGAGCTACTCACAGGCCATGCTGGTCCAGTTGGCGTTTTTTTCGGCGTACCTCCTCTTTTCGGTGCCGTGGTCAAAGGTTGTCAACAGGATTGCATATCAAAAGACTATGGTGGTTGGTTTGGTAACAATGGGGATTGGCGCCGCACTGTTTGTTCCAGCCGCTGCTGCTCCATCGTTCCCATTGTTTCTTGCGGCGTTAATGATTCTTGCTGCCGGCATTACCGGTCTACAGGTGGCGGCCAATCCGTATGTGATCGTTTTGGGCAAGCCTGAAACGGCCTCGAGCCGCTTGAACCTGACTCAGGCTTTTAACTCGCTCGGCACTACGCTGGCGCCTGTGCTCGGGGGTATGCTCATCTTGAGTACCGCGCCGTTAGCAATTGAGCAGTTGAGGCAACTTTCTCCCCAGGCCCTGCATTCGTATCGCATACAACAGGCGGCTTCCGTCAAGATTCCGTACATCGTTCTCAGTATTGCCTTGTTTTTTCTGGCGCTTGCGATTGCGAAGTTTAAGCTGCCAAAAATTGAGCAGGCTACAGGCCGCCCTGGAGAGAAGATCCTGGATTCAATCTGGAAGCATCCTAACCTACTCTTCGGCGCGCTCGGAATTTTCGTCTACGTTGGCGCAGAGGTTTCAATTGGAAGCTTCATGGTGAGCTACTTTGGTCAGCCGGATATCGCGGGCTTATCCCCACAGACCGCTGCGGGTTACGTCTCCCTATACTGGGGCGGCGCGATGGTCGGGCGCTTCATCGGCGCAGCGGTTCTGCAGCGGACCAAGACCAGCTACTTGTTGGGAGTGTGCGCGGTTTGTAGCGCGACGTTGGTAATGGCTTCAATGCTCACCAGCGGCAACCTGGCGATGTGGAGCATGATCGGTATCGGGTTATTCAACTCCATCATGTTCCCGAGCATCTTTGCCCTGGGCGTTGCTGAACTTGGACCATTGACGGGAACCGGCTCCGGCCTGATGAACATGGCGATAGTGGGCGGGGCGATCATTCCGGTAATCCAGGGTTTGATTGCTGATCGTATCGGGATTCACCACGCCTTTATTCTGCCTGTGATCTGCTACCTATACATCTTGTTCTACGCGCTCAGGGGCTCAACACCGAATAGCGAACGCTACGCAAATTGCTTAGATATCGCAAAAGGGAGCATAGGCAAATGCTATTAGCAGGTGACATTGGTGGTACGAAAACAGACCTGGCGATCTTTTCCGTTGAGGGTGGACCGCATTCGCCACTCAACCAGACCCAGGTACACAGTGCAGACTATCCCAGCCTGCAGGCGCTCGTAACAGAATTCCTTGCGAACGTGAAGACACCTGTGGAGCGAGCCTGTTTTGATGTTGCCGGGCCAGTTGTCAAGGGACGCGTAAAGATTACTAACTTGCCCTGGGTGATGGATGAAGTAACGCTTGCGAAGGATCTCAATCTCAAATCTGTTCATCTGATCAACGACCTTGAAGCGGTCGCTCAAGCTGTTCCCATTCTGCGAGCGAGCGATGTAAGCACGTTAAATGTCGGACAACCGGTCCCGAATGGCGCCATTGCCGTCGTAGCACCGGGCACTGGACTGGGCGAATCATTTCTTACCTGGGATGGATCGAAATACATTTCTCACAGTTCCGAAGGCGGTCACGCAGATTTTGCACCTACCAACGAGCGACAAATTGGGCTGCTCAAATACATGCTGAGGCGCTTCGATCACGTTAGCGTAGAACGGGTCTGTTCAGGGATCGGAATTCCACACATTTACGAGTATCTACTCGATATCGAGCAGATACCGGAAAAACCTGAGATCGCCCAATTGATCGACTCGGCACCAGATCGCACTGCAGCAATAACCAATTCCGCTTTTGACGAACACAACCCGAGTGAATTGTGCAGGACCACAATCGATACGTTTGTTTCAATTCTAGCGAGTGAAGCGGCAAATATGGCGTTGAAGGTGATGGCAACTGGCGGCGTCTACCTGGCGGGCGGTATTCCCTTACACATCCCGCGTGCGGCGGAGCAGTCAGGCTTTATGGAGACCTTTACGCGGAAAGGTCGCTTCTCTCAGTTCATGGAGCACATCCCAGTTCACGTCATTCTCAATCGCGCTGCGTTAGTCGGTTCTGCCGCATACGGGTTGGAGAGCTTTAAGAAGGAATCGTAGAAATGGCTCATAAAGAACTACCAATGATCTATTTGGCACGGCACGGTGAGACTGCCTGGAGCCTCACCGGGCAACACACTGGTCGAACCGATTTACCGTTGACGGAGTCGGGTGAGCGCAATGCCCTAAGACTACGAGACAGGTTGAGCGGACTGAGGTTTGCCAAAGTGTTTACCAGTCCACTGCAACGCGCCAGACGGACCTGTGAATTAGCGGGTTTCGGATCGGTGGCTGAAATCGTTCAGGACTTGGTTGAGTGGGACTACGGCGATTACGAAGGGCGTCGCAGTGTCGAGATTCATGCGGAACGCCCGGACTGGCAACTGTTCCGCGACGGCTGCCCGGGTGGAGAATCGCCGCAAGAGGTCGCGGCGCGCGCCGACAGCGTTGTAGATCTCGTGCGCACGGTCTCAGAAAACGTTCTACTCTTTTCCAGTGGCCATTTTTTGCGAATGTTGGCGGTGCGCTGGTCCAGGGTTGAACCGGTAGTTAATGCGAAAGCGTTCATGTTGGACACGGCGAGTCTGAGCGCTTTGGGCTACGAAAAAAACCTCGCGCAACCGGTGCTCCGATTGTGGAACGACACGCATCATTTGCTTAATTCAAGAGAGCAGAGAAGGGAACCACTAGTAACGATGGAAGCAATTGAGGTGACACGATGAAGGCAACACAAATTCTTCATAACCTGGGCCAGAGTCTCTGGCTCGACAACATAACACGCGATCTGCTGGATAGCGGTACGCTGAAACAATACATCAACGATCTATCGGTCACGGGACTCACGTCGAATCCGACGATCTTCGATCACGCTATTAAGAACAGCACGGCGTATGACGCTACGATCGCCAAAAAGTTAGCGAAGCGCGAATCGAGTGAGGCGCTCTTCTTTGACCTGGCGCTGGAGGATCTCACCCGAGCGGCCGATCTGTTTCGACCCATTTATGATGAAACGAATGGAGTGGACGGATGGGTGTCGTTGGAAGTTTCTCCGCTGCTGGCGCACGACACCGCCAGTACTCTTAGCGCAGCCAAAGATCTGTTTGCGCGAGCGGCCCGTCCCAATCTATTAATCAAGATACCCGGAACGAAAGAAGGCCTCCCGGCGATCGAGGAAGCGATCTTCAACGGGATACCGGTCAATGTCACGCTCTTGTTCTCACGGGAACAGTATCTCGCGGCCGCCGAGGCGTTCCTGCGAGGCATCGAGCGTCGTATTGATGCCGATCTCAACCCCAATGTCGGTTCCGTAGCGTCTGTTTTCGTGAGTCGCTGGGACTCTGCGGTTGCGAGCAAGACGCCAGAAGAGCTACACAACCAACTTGGCATCGCCGTCGCGAAACGTACTTACAAGGCGGTTCGCGCTCTGCTCGGCTCGCCGCGCTGGGCTCGCGTTTACAACCTTGGCGCTCGTCCGCAGCGAGTGTTGTGGGCCAGCACCGGAACGAAGGATCCTAAAGCCTCCGACATTCTTTACATCAAGAGCCTGGCCGCGCCTTTCACCGTTAATACCATGCCTGAAGGAACGTTGAAAGCTCTGGCCGCCCACACTGAGTTGGGTGAATTACTGCCGCCAGACGGTGGCAACTGCGAAGAAGTAATAGCGCAGTTCACTAAAGCAGGCATCGACGTCGACGCCCTGGCCACGAAACTTCAGGATGAAGGAGCCGAGTCGTTTGTGAAGTCCTGGAGTGATCTGATGGCAGTTATCTCATCCAAGAACGCAGCCCTAAGTGCCTCCGGTAAGGCTTAAGAAAGGCATCACCTGAAGACAAAAAGGAAGACGAACATGACAGCAGCAATAGAACAATCGGTCGAAGGCCAATCGTGGAAAGTCCTTGAGTCGCACTACACAAAGGTGTCGCAGCTACATCTTCGCGAGCTCTTCGAGGGAGATCCCGAACGCGGCGAGCGAATGACGGCTGAGGCAGTAGGCCTATTCCTGGACTACTCCAAAAACCGCCTTACTGACGAGACACTGAAGCTTCTGTTTCGAGTTGCAGAGGAAGCCGGTCTGCAATCTCGAATTGACGCAATGTTTCATGGCGAGAAGATCAACCGCACAGAAAATCGAGCTGTGTTGCACACCGCACTGCGCGCTCCGAAAGGATCAGCCATCGTCGTAGACGGAGAAGACGTGGTGCCAAAAGTTCACGCTGTGCTCGATAAGATGGCTAACTTCTCCGAACGAGTGCGTAGCGGTTCATGGAAAGGTCATACGGGAAAACGCATCCGCAACGTAGTTAACATCGGGATCGGCGGCTCCGATCTCGGGCCGGTGATGGCCTACGAAGCACTCAGAGCTTACACCGATCGCGAAATGACATTCCGGTTCGTTTCCAACATCGACGGCACCGACTTCGCTGAAGCCGTCCGCGATCTCGACGCCGCGGAGACGCTCTTCATCGTCTCATCGAAAACTTTCACAACTCTCGAGACGATGACGAATGCGCACACGGCTCGCTCCTGGTCGCTGGCGGCACTGAAGGGCGACGAAGCATCTGTGGCGAAGCATTTTGTCGCTGTTTCAACGAATGCCAAGGAAGTGGCGAAGTTCGGCATTGATACGGCAAACATGTTTGAGTTCTGGGATTGGGTTGGCGGACGTTATTCGATGGATTCGGCGATCGGTCTTTCGACGATGATCGCGATTGGACCAGGTAACTTTCGCGCCATGCTGGACGGCTTTCATCAAATGGATGAGCATTT
>DATFRK010000332.1:0-11142 GCA_035263325.1 Pyrinomonadaceae bacterium
ACGCGCCCTGGAAATGATGCTGACGGGCAAAACTATTTCGGCCGATGAAGCCTTCGATTTAGGATTGGTGAATCACTTGGCGACGAGTACTTCGGCGTTGCTGGAGGCCACCATCCTGGCAGAGGAGATTGCCCAACTTTCTCCGCTTTCAATCCGTGCTTGTTTGCAGGCCGTAACGATGGGACTGCAGCTTCCTTTGGACCAGGGCCTCGTGCTGGAGACGGAACTTTTTGCCTCACTGTTTGCGACTGAGGACGTGCGTGAAGGCACGTCTGCATTTCTGGAAAAACGTCCTGCGGTGTTCAAAGGTCGGTAGCACTTCAACCTCCGTAGCCAGTTTTGGATGCAAATAGCCGGAATCGGCAAGTCTTTTTTCCCCACCAGCGATCTCTGAGTAGTAATATCGGCGTACGAAAGGAGACAGGCTTGTGAACGACGACCTCACCAAAAAACTTCCGTCGTCAACGGTGCAAAGGCGAAAAGCGAGCCTCACGATCATGCAGAACCTCGAAAGCCGATTTGAAGCCCTGGAAAAGAAAGTGGAAGAGCGACTTTACGACACCCGGCCGATTTGGGAAAAGGTGTTAGTTGACATAACTCAGCTGAAAGAAGGTCAGGCTCAACTACTGGAGGGCCAAGCTCAGCTCCATGAAGGTCAGGCACGACTACAGGAAAGTTACACTCAGCTCCTTCAAGGTCAGGCACAATTGCAAGGAGGTCAGGCCGAGTTGAGTGCGAGTGTGAAAGAATTGGGCGAAGGTCACACACAATTAGTTGTAGGTCAGAAGCAGCTACAGGAGGGGCAAGAGTTCTTACGCGGGGAAATTCGCGAGATCAAGACGATGTTGCGCGATATTTTTCGCCGCTTGAGCATCTTCAATGACACTTTGATGACTATGCAGGCGGACTATCGCGACATCTACGACCGTGTCCGCGGCCTGGAGCTCAATCGCAACCAGTCATAACTGCCTCACCAACTCACGCCTAACTTGATGCGACCTCTGGCATCTCCTATACTGCCAATGCGGTTTCATTGTATCCGCGGAGTTGAAATAGCGTGCAACCCGTAGTTCACGAAGGTTCTCTAAACGGCGAAGCTTTTCGCTTTGCGATTGTTGCCAGCCGCTGGAATGAGTTTATTTCCGGACGACTGGTCGAGGGCTCACTAAACGCTCTTGAGCGCTTGGGAGCAACCGAGCAACGAGTGGCGGTCTATCGGGTACCCGGCGCGTTTGAGGTACCTACGTTGGCATTGCGGTTGGCGCGTTCGGGCAAGTTTGATGCGATTATTTGTCTCGGTACAATTATTCGCGGCCAAACTCCGCACTTCGACTACATCGCAAATGAAGTTTCCCGCGGTGTCGCGCTGGCAGGGTTGGAAACTGGTGTGCCGGTGGTCTTTGGTATCGTAACTGCGGATACGGTGGATCAGGCAATTGATCGCGCCGGGGTAAAACTTGGCAACAAGGGTTTTGAAGCCGCTATGACAGCGGTTGAATTGGCAAATCTTTACAAGGACACTTTCGAAAAGTAACAAGTGATAAGTGATGAGGGATAAGTCCGGTATGCAACTAGTGCCTTATTGTTCATCAGTTATCACTTCTTGCTGTATTTGGTAATTGTTATGGGTTCGCGACGTAAGGCGCGCGAATGCGCCTTGCAAATGCTCTTTGCGGCTGACGTTTCCGAAATGTTGTCGGACGACGTGGTCCGAAGCTATTGGACAGAACTGGGCGAGCCTGATCTGGACGACTCCGCCAGGGAATTCGCTACCCGCCTCGCTGCCGGTACCCTCTCAAATCTCGAGTCGCTCGATGAACGAATCCGCTCGCGCGCGGAACACTGGCGCATCTCGCGGATGGCCGTCGTCGATCGCAATATCTTGCGCCTTGCGGTCTACGAGTTTCTCTACGAACCAACCCCACGCACCGTGGCTATCAACGAGGCACTGGAGATTGCGCGGCGCTTTTCTACCTACGAGGCCACGCAATTTATCAATGGCATCCTCGACGCTATCAAGCGTGACCTCGACGAACAACAACCACAGGAAAACGTCCAACCTGAATCTGAAGGCAACGATTCTGAGCTCGACACTGCCGTCGAAGTCGACGAGTGAAGGCCCGCCTTGCCAGTTTGTATTCCGGGAAGTTGCGCTAATACCCGACCTTCCGCGATTAGTTAGCGCCTCCAAAAAAAGAAATCATCATACGTGCGTAGCGAAAGGGTCGACGCAGTACAGGGAGCGTTAGCATCTGGTCCTCACGGCCTACAACCAAAGACCCTCACGCAAAATCCATCTTCGGATGCATCGTGTGCCACTTCGTCGCCTGTTCAAAAGCCAGCGCTACTCGTAACGGCGCAACCTCATCATAAACACCACCAGTAAACATGATCGCTACCGGTTGGTTGTTCACAAACCCGCAGGGAACTACTACGGCCGGATGTCCCGTCAAATTTGTTACCAGAAGGCTGGCACTTCCCGGTGCCGGACTCACGAAGACATCCCACTGCGACATTAACTTCTCCATCTCCACTTGTAACAACGTGCGAGCGCGTTGTGCTCGCAGATACTCGACCGCGGGGATGAAGCGAGACGTGCGAAACGTGTTGGGCCAATCACCCGGCGATTGCCCCGACAATTCGTTGACCCGGCCATCGCGCGTGATGTCGTCGAAAGCGGCAGCCGCTTCGGCAGACAAGATGTAACGTAATGACCCGGTGGAAAACTTCGGCAGTTCCATCTCTTTCAACTCGGCGCCGGCTTTCTTTAAATCCTCAAGCGCAGTCTTGACCACATTCCGACGTTGTTCCGCCAGTTGTCGTTGCTGCTCGTTGTTCGGTTGGAAACCAGGTTGCGGCTCAAATTCGGCCTTCAGATAACCGATGCGCAAGCCGCTGAGATTGGCGTCCGGGTTCCAGTTGAAGGGTGCATCGCCGACAGTGATATCGTGACCGTCAGGTCCGTAGATCGCGTTCAGGGCGGCAGCGCAGTCTTCCACCCCACGGCAGATCGGACCGATCTTGTCCATGGTCCAACTCAAACCCATCGCTCCATAACGGCTGACGCGGCCGTAGGTTGGGCGCAGTCCAGTGCAGCCACAGCGTGAGGATGGCGACACGATCGAGCCGAGCGTTTCAGTGCCGATGGAAAAACCAACGAGTCCGGCTGCGGTAGCTGATGCTGGTCCAGCCGACGATCCACTCGATCCCTGTTGGGTATCCTCGGGTTGCCAGGGGCTGCGTGTGACTCCCGCAAACCAACGCGGTCCCTGGGCCAGGGCGCCCATGGAGAGCTTAGCAACCAACACGGCGCCGGCATCGCGCAGCCGTTCCACCACCGTCGAGTCGTAATCAATTACCTGGTCTTTATAAGGTTCGGCGCCCCACGTGGTCTTGATGCCCCTGGTGGCAAAAAGATCTTTTGCGCCCCAGGGGATCCCGTGTAACGGGCCACGATATTTTCCGCGTTTGATCTCTGCGTCGGCATCCGCGGCTTGTTTTAGCGCCAGTTCTTCAGTGAGCGTCACGACGCAAAGTAACTTTGGCCCAAAGCGCTTCAGCCGCGCCAGGTACATCCTGGTCAATTCAGTTGAAGAAATCTTGCGCGTTCTTAAAAGCTCAGCTAGCTGCGGCACGGTTGCAAAGGCGAGGTCCTCCACTGTCTTAAATTCCGGCACTGCGACCTTGCTAAAACGAAATTTACTCTTCGGAGCGTAGAGTTGCTTCCGGGCCCGCGCCGGATGAAAGACAATCGCCGGTTCAGTGTCCAGGGGCACCTCGATCTTGCGCACTGTTTCGTAAGCGTCCAAGTTCCGATTGACACCAGCCACAGCCATTGCTTCCTGCGCATCGGTCAGCTCTATGCCGATCAGCTTTTCCGCCGTGTGCAACATTTCTTTCGTGATGCGCGGCGCAGGTGTCGGAGACGGTAAAGGTGTGGGTGTAGGCGAGGGCGTCTGGGCGAGAGCGGGCAGTGTCAGTTTTGAGGCCGCCAAACCCGCCACTCCAAGAGCGGGCAAGACTTTGACGAACGAACGGCGATCGAGTCCCTGCTTCGCTTCACGTTTCTTCGACTCGGTTTTTCGCGTTTGCGTCTCTTTTGTTTTCACGAAGGCTCCCTTCGAAGGCTTGTTTGCAAGGCTCAGCGAATCATTGTTCCAGTGCCTACACCTTGCGTACTCTCTTTTCCATACTTGAGCTTCACCACTTTCGCCTTGCCAAACCGGTAGATCGTCACAATAAACAGATTGTCGTATTCGCTCTCTGGAATGTCTGGTAAGGCTGCGCCACCTAGTGCCTCGATGATCTGAGGCACGGTATTGTTGTGGCCGGCGACGAACACAGTTTGGCCCCGACGATTGGTAAGAATGTCATTTGCCAGTTCAGGTGTTTTTTTCGCGTCGATTAGTTGTGGCGATACACCAGTTCGATCCGCAAGGGGCTTGACTGTCTGTTGAGTGCGTTTGTATTGCGTTGCATAGATCGCATTCACTCCTGCACCAGCAAACATTCGGGCCAACTCCTGGGCTCGTTCCTGGCCCGCGGGACTCAAATCGGGGTCAGGGTTGTTCGGTTCAATATTCTTCTCCGCGTGTCGCACCAGGATGACGGTGGTGAGGGGACGGGAAAAAGTTGCGAAATATGCGAAGAGGATAACGGCGCCAAGAACGGCGAAAAGTAGGGCAAAAACGATGACAGTCCTGGTTCTGGTGCGAGGCTCTACGCTCTCTTCTTCCCTCATAGGTTCAGAATCATTTCTTGGGATGGGCTAGCAGGCGTAACGGCGGGTAACGATATCACAGTACAGGGTGGGCGCGCAGGCGGCTCGCCTGCGGCAGCAGATCAGCAAGTGAAAAGGAACAGGCAGGCTGCCTGCGCTGCCAGCGATACCCTTTGGTGCAATCGAGTTCCGGAGATGATAGTCTATTACGAACGAAACCACGCATATTTCACGCTATATTCTGGCTCTTGATCCCATGAGAGGTAAGACCGACTTGAATCCGCCGAACAAAACTGATTTGTCTGAAGTCATCGCCGAAGAGTTCGGCGCTAATGCCACGTACGTACAAGGTTTGCTGGAACGATTTCGCAATAACCCCGAGTTGGTAGACGACTCCTGGCGCGCGTACTTTACCGAACTCTTGAATGGTACCGCCGTGCCCCAACCTTCCGGAAACGGAAGAGTTGCCGCCGCTGCCGCATCTGATGGTGAGACCCGCGAAGCAGTCAAGCAAGCTGTTGCCACACCAGCCCCTGAGATCAAAAAACCAGCACCAGCACCGGCGGTGGTTTCTGATGCCGAGGCGGTGCCCATTCGTGGTGCGGCGCTTAAGATCGTAGAAAACATGGAGAGCAGTCTGTCGGTGCCGACTGCTACTTCGGAACGACGCATTCCGGTAAAACTGCTCGACGAAAACCGCCGCATCATCAACAAGTATCTGGCGGAAAACGATCGACGCAAAGCCTCTTACACCCACTTGATCGGCTGGGCCATAGTTTGTGCCCTGGAAGAATTTCCGCAGTTGAATGACGGGTACGGCGAGGTTGATGGTGGCGCTGCCAGACTCAAACGATCCCAGGTAAATCTTGGTGTTGCGGTTGATGTAACTAAGAAGGATGGCACCCGTACTTTGTTGGTGCCCAATATCAAGAATGCGAACACTCGAACCTTTTCTCAGTTTTTGGACGCCTATGACGACGTAGTTAAACGAGGCCGCGAAGGAAAACTGCAGCTATCCGATTTCCAGGGCACCACGGTTTCGTTGACTAACCCCGGTACGCTTGGAACCCTCGCTTCAATGCCGCGTCTGATGACCGGGCAGTCGTTGATCGTTGCGACTGGAGCGATCGAGTACCCGGCTGAGTACCAGGCGATGGCCCCGGAGGCGTTGTCGCAACTTGGAATCAGCAAAGGCATCAACATCAGCAATACCTACGACCATCGCATCATTCAGGGCGCGGAATCAGGAGCATTTCTCGCGCTTGTGCACGAGTTCCTCGTCGGCAAGCGCGAGTTCTATGACAAGATTTTCGCCGACCTGGGTATTCCCTATCCACCGTTGCGTTGGAGTGTCGATCGCAATCCCTTCTTCTCGCCTGGTGATCACGAACAAACCACCAAGGAAGCGCGGGTCATCGAATTGATCAACGCTTACCGGGTGCGGGGGCACTTGATCGCGGACATCGATCCGCTGCACGCGATGCCCGTGCTGTATCACCCTGAACTCGACATTCAAACTTATGAGTTGACGATTTGGGATCTCGACCGTGTATTTATCACTGATGGGCTGGCTAATCGTGATAGTGACACGCTGCGCGAAATTCTCGACATCCTGCAGCGCGCTTACTGCGGCAAAGTAGGTATTGAATACCGTCACATTCAAAGCAAAGAAGAGAAGACCTGGATTCGTGAACAGATCAGGCGGGAGTTTGTCGAACCACAGCCGATACCAGTCGAAGTCAAGAAGAAACTACTTTTTAAACTGATCGCCGCGGAACAGTTCGAACGCTTCTTGCACACCAAGTACCTGGGCCAGAAAAGATTCTCGCTCGAGGGCTGTGAAACCATCATTCCGCTGCTGGATCAGTTGATTGAGGGAGCCGCGGCCCGCGGTGTCGAAGAGATCACGTTTGGCATGGCCCATCGCGGCCGCTTGAATGTGCTGGCGAATGTAATCGGGAAGTTTTGTGAGCGCATTTTTGCGGCGTTTGAGGGTTCGGTTCATCCCGAGTTTCCCGCTGACGAAGGGGACGTGAAGTACCACCAGGGAGCTAGCGGTGAACGGGTAACCGAAAGTGGAAAGAAAGTCATCCTGACGCTATCTCCCAATCCCAGCCATCTTGAGGCAGTAGATCCAGTTGTCGAAGGCATGGTGCGCGCCCGGCAAGATACGCTGATGGGCGACCGTAGTATCAATCGAGAGCAAGTCATCGACCTTGCATTGCCCGTACTGTTACATGGGGACGCGGCTTTTGCCGGACAAGGCGTGGTGATGGAAACGCTCAACCTCGCAGGACTGAAAGGTTATCGCACGGGCGGTACCATTCATATCATCATCAACAACCAGATCGGCTTCACCACGTCTCCAGAGGCTGGTCGTTCCACTATCTATTCAACTGATGTCGCGCGCATGACCCAGTTGCCTATCTTCCATATCAATGGAGACGATCCCGAGGCGGCGTACCGGGTGCTGCAGATCGCCCTGGAGTATCGACAGGAGTTCAACAAAGACGTCGTGCTGGACATGGTTGGCTTCCGCCGCCTGGGCCACAACGAAACTGATGAACCAAGCTATACGCAGCCGCTGATGTACGCTCGCGTCAAGGCCCATCCTGGGGTCCGCACTCTCTATGCCAACCGCTTAATTAAGGAAGGTGTTTATACCGAAGCGGAAGTAAATCAACTGATCGAAGAGCGAGTGCAACGGTACGAAACTCAACTGGCAAGCGCAAAGAAGAAAGTCGCGGAAGAGCCGGTGCAGCACCAGCCAGAACCCGAAGAGCTAGATGGCTCAACGATCGTTCCCACCGGAGTTAGCGCCGAAACGGTCAAGAGTATTGCGCATAAGATCGCGGTCGTACCAGAAGGTTTCCACATTAATCCCAAAATGGTGGGCCAACTCGCTCGGCGCGCCAAGATGGGCGAGGGTACCTTGCCACTTGATTGGGCCTTCGCCGAAGCGGTGGCTTTTGGCTCGTTGGTGCTCGATGGGACACGAGTTCGTTTGAGTGGGCAGGACTCGGGACGCGGTACTTTTAGTCAGCGTCACGCCGTGCTCTACGACACGCAAACTGGAAAGTCGTGGAAGCCACTTTCCGAACTTGGGTCTCAGCCAACCTCTAACGCGCGTTTTGATGTCTTCGATAGTTCGTTGTCAGAAGAGGGCGTGCTGGGATTTGAGTACGGCTACACGGTGGTGGCGCAAAACTCCCTGGTGTTATGGGAGGCGCAGTTTGGTGATTTTGGTAATGGAGCGCAGACCATCATCGATCAGTACATCGCGGCGTCGGAAGATAAATGGAAACAGACTTCGCGTTTGGTGATGTTGCTGCCGCATGGTTATGAAGGTCAGGGCCCGGAACACTCGAGTGCGCGACTGGAACGCTATCTGCAACTTTGCGCTGAAAACAATCTACAGGTTTGTTATCCGACTACTCCGGCGCAGTATTTTCATTTGCTGCGGCGACAGGTATTGCCCGGGATGGAACGGCCGTTGATTGTGATGACCCCGAAGAGTTTGCTGCGACTGCCCGCTGCTTCTTCCAGTGTCGAGCAATTGACGAGTGGCGGGTTTCAACCGGTGATCGATGACCCTGAAGTTGCGGATCCTGCGAGCGTGGCCCGGGTGGTCCTGTGCAGTGGCAAGGTCTACTACGATTTGGTTGAAGGCAGGAAGAAAGCCGGTGAAACTCGCGTGGCGCTGGTGCGTCTGGAACAGTTCTATCCTTTCCCGGAAAGGGGCTTGCGCGAGGTATTGGCGAAATACCCCAACGCCAAAGAGTTAATTTGGGCGCAAGAAGAACCGCAGAACATGGGCGGCTGGACGTTCCTCGAGGCGCGTCTCATGAATCTGCTGCCGGGCTGCGAACGACCGCGTTATGTGGGTCGCGTCGCATCGGCGAGTCCCGCTACGGGGTCGTACAGCATTCACCAGAAGGAACAGGCTAGATTGGTTTCGGACGCCCTCACGTTATAAGGGCTCACTCCCGTTTATGGATACCACCGACTTCAGTCGGTGGTCATTCAATTTCAACCTAACCAAGCCCCTTTCTCTAGTTGATACCACCGACTTCAGTCGATGGAGGTTCAATTTCTGCCTTCTATTCGGTGAGAGAATCTTAGGTCGAAATTGAAACTCCACCCCCTAAAGTGGGTGGTATCTAAACAACGCAGCGATGTGACTGTGGCTAGGCTGAAGTTGAAACTCCACCCCCTAAAGTGGGTGGTATCTAAGCAACGCTGCGATGTGACTGTGACTAGGCTGAAGTTGAAATACCACCCGCTAACGTGGAGGTATTTGGCCCTACGGGTCTTTGCGTTGTAAAGTACTTGACATTGATTGTTCTCAGACTTTACTATCCTTTTATGGACCCTGTCCGCCTTGTTGCCCCAGCACCAGAAGAACCGCCGGCTCTGCATGAGCGGGCCATGGATAACCTCCGCTACATCCGCGAGACGATGGAGCGGGCCAGTGCCTTCACCGGCATCTCGGGATGGGGCGAAGTCGCCATCGGTATATCCGCTTTCGCCGCCAGTATAGTGGCGGCCCTGCAACCGACATTCCGCGCCTGGCTGGCGGTCTGGATTGCTGAAGGTCTCATTTCCTTACTCATTGCCGGTTGGTCCATGGACCGCAAAGCTCGTAAGGTGCAGCTGCCGTTGATGTCCGGACCAGGGCGTAAGGCCGTCTTCAGTCTTTCGCCTCCCATCGTCGCTGGCGGCTTGTTGACTATCGTCCTGGTAAGAGTGGGATTGACCAATGTCATACCCGGAATGTGGCTACTGCTTTATGGCACTGGAGTCGTGACTGGCGGAATGTTTTCGGTAGGCATCGTTCCCATCATGGGTCTTTGTTTCATGTTCTTGGGTGCACTCGCTTTGTTTGCGCCGCCAGCCTTTGCTAACTGGTTTATGGCCGCAGGTTTTGGTGGGTTGCACCTGGTGTTCGGCTTTATCATCGCGAGGAAATACGGTGGCTAAACAATCAACTGCAAAGCAACCAACCACAATTCGCAAGGAACGCACCGCGGAGGAACTCCGTGACGTTCATCCGAAGGCCAGGAGTGCGGCACCAAACCTGGATCGGCTGATTCACGAGCGGCTGCGTTTGGGGATCATCAGCGCCCTGGCGGCCAATGAGTCGCTGACATTCAGCGATCTGAAGAGATTGATGAATACCACCGACGGCAACTTGAGTGTACACGCGCGAAAACTGGAAGAGGCTGGCTACATCGCCTGTTCCAAGTACTTTGAAGGTCGCTTGCCCAAAACCGAGTACAAACTAACCGCGGCCGGCCGCAAAGCGCTCGAGAACTATCTCAGTCACATGGAGACCCTGATCAAACAAATGAAGAACACTTAATACTGCTCTCTTTTTTTGCCTTGTGACTTTGCGCTGTAAAGAGCTTTGAAAGAATCGGGGACGGGGAGATGTTTACGAGAGTGAAATGCCACCAACGGAAGTTAGTGGTTCGTTCAAGTCCTTTCTACAAGAGAGCAGGTCCCACTCGCTTCGGGAATACCACCAACGGGAGTTGGTGGATACGTTCAGATCCTTTCTACATAAGACCGGCGCGGTCAAGTTGGATTGCCCCGTTTGGATTCGAGAGGTGTGCGGATTAGAAAGGACCTGAACAATCCACCAACTGCCGTTGGTGGTATTTGTACCAGGGAGTTACGAATCAGGTTCACCGGGGAAAATTTATGGAAGAATTTGACGTTATCGTCGTCGGTGCCGGGCTTGCCGGGTTACAAGCCGCGCGTTTGCTTGCGAGGCAGGATGTTCGCGTGTTGCTGGTCGATCGCAAGTCCTCACTAGACCAGCAGATCCACACCACCGGCATCTTTGTTCGCAAGACGCTAGAGGACTTCGACATTCCGGCCGATTGCCTGGGTCCACCTGTCAGACACGTCAGCCTTTACTCGCCTGCGCGTCGTCTGTTGGAACTGGTTAGCGATCACGACGAATTTCGCATCGGCCGCATGGGCCCTCTTTACCAACAGTATCTGCAGGAATGTTTGCACGCGGGTGTTTGCTGGCAACCGGGAACTCAATATCTGGATCATCAAATTACCAAAGATCAACCGATCGTACGCTTGAGTGCTGCCGGGCTCATTAGGAGAGTGAGAACTCGATACTTGATCGGCTGCGATGGCGCACGTTCGAGAGTCGCGCGCAACCTGGACCTCGAATTGAATCGTGAGTGGATTGTCGGGGTAGAAAATGTTGTTACTGGAGCGCGCCTGGATGGTCCACCGCGACTGCTCTGCTTTCTCGATCCACAGATTGCGCCCGGCTATCTTGCCTGGATCGCCCATGATGGACACGAAACCCACATTGGTGTCGGCGGTTACCCAACGAGGTTCGAACCACTCACCGCCCTGGAAAGATTTCAAGCCAGCCTGGGCCCATTGATTGATCT
>DATFRK010000333.1:0-8270 GCA_035263325.1 Pyrinomonadaceae bacterium
GATGCCACCGGCCTTGCGCCGTGGCATCTAAACGAGGCTCGCCCAAATCACCTGCAATTGACCTAACTCTAGCTCTCTCCTTATCATCCCAACGTGCAACCAGTCATTTTCGCTGAGCAAATGCGGGAGATCGACCGCCTCACCGTGGAACGCTATCAGATCCCTTCCGTATTGCTGATGGAAGCTGCCGCCAACGCTTGTTTCCGTGCGATACAAGCGAAATTCGACGGTGATCTAGCAAACAAGAAAGCGCTGGTCCTTTGCGGCAAAGGAAACAACGGCGGCGACGGAGCGGCCCTGGCTCGCTGCTTTTCTCGCGCTGGTGTACATAGCGACGTCGTCCTGTTTGGCAAACTTACCGATACTACTGGTGACGCGCGCAGTAACTTCGAAGCTGTGAACCAGCTCGCCAGTTTTCAAGCGGGCTCGCCAGACCATCCCGCGCCGCTCACGTTTGTCGAGTGCGAAGAAGTTGCTGCCTGGGAACAGATCGCTCGACCTCGTTCCACTTACGACATCATTGTCGATGCCCTGTTCGGCACCGGCCTGACGCGCTCCCTAGATGGTCTGTTTGTAAAAGTGGTCGAACATCTCTCAATGCTTACGCATGCGCGCGATCGAGCGGCAGCCACACGCCCGCTGATTCTCTCGGTTGATATTCCCTCCGGTCTCGATGCGGATAACGCAAATCCTATCGGCGCCACCGTGCAAGCTGATCTGACTGTCACCTTTACAGCGCCAAAGCCCGCTAACGTATTGCCACCTGCTTCCTACTGCGGCGGCGAGTTGGTGATTGCCGAGATTGGCTCTCCTGCATCATTAATTGAACACGCTAAACCGTGGCTCTTTGTGACTGAGGCTGACGACGCCCGCCAGTGGCTAGTTAGTACGCGGTATACCAGGGAGTCGTACAAGAACGCCCATGGACATGTGCTGGTCGTAGCAGGTTCACGCGATTACTCAGGGGCGGCGGCACTATGCGGTAATGCGGCGATGAGTTCGGGAACGGGCCTGGTAACTGTAGCAACCCCAGCCTCGGCGCAAACTGCAGTGGCGGGAAGTCTCATGCCGGAAGTCATGACCAGTGCGCTGGCAGAAACTGACCGCGGTGTCGTCAGTGAACGCGCAGTTGATCCCTTTCTGCAACTCGCTGCCAAAGCTACCGCCGTAGTCATCGGTCCCGGTTTGACCTTTGATGACGAACGCTCGCGACGATTCGTGCGGACGGTAGTGGAAAGACTAACAGTGCCGACGGTGATCGATGCCGATGGCCTGAACTGTCTCGCGCCGTGGCCCACAAATCTCTTCGGCTCGGACGAACATCCAATAATTCTGACGCCGCACCCTGGCGAGATGCAGCGACTGATCGGGGCCAACAACAAATCTGCGTTGGCCAGTAAAGTTAGTGTCGCGCGAGAGTTTGCAGCCGCACACAAATTGATCCTGGTGTTGAAGGGATCACGCACGCTAATTGCCGCGCCTGATGGTCGGGTCTTCATCAATCCCACTGGCAACGCCGGCGTAGGCACGGCCGGCGCAGGTGACACACTCGCCGGGATCATCACCGGATTCCTGGCCCAATCGTATGCCACGCTGAAGAGCGATGCCGATCCGTTGGCTGCGACTCTCGCCGCGCTTTATGTTGCCGGACTTGCTGCGGATTTCGCAGCTCGCAAACTCGGCATGCGCGCCATGGTGGCGTCAGATATAAGAGAGCATCTCAGCGCGGCCGTCTGCTCGCTTGATCCCCAGGGCGAATTGCCATGATTGATCTCAGTGCCACCCACCTACCGCTGGGCGAAACGATCAGCAACTCTCCTACGGAAACCTTTAACCTCGGCTTCCAACTAGGTTCGCGGCTGCAAGGTGGAGAGATATTGTTGCTTAGTGGGCCATTGGGTGCCGGAAAGACGCTGTTGGTAAAAGGTGTCTGCGCCGCGCTAGGCCTTGACGAAGAGGACGTCACCAGCCCTTCGTTCACATTGGTTAATCCTTACGACGGACGGCTGCGTTTGTATCACATCGACCTCTATCGGCTCGACGAAGGGGCGAGTGCGGCCCATGCAGTGGATCTCGACGATCTACTAGTAGACGAAGCAGCAGTGATCGTGATTGAGTGGGCCGAGCGGATGGGCAACTACCGCCTGCCGGATAATGTCTGGCGAATTTCTATTGAGGGTGACGGTGACGCCCCGCGAAAGATTCTCGTGAATCGTAAATCGTGAATAGTTTTACGGATCACTAAAGAAACAGACGATTAACGATTCACAATTTTACGATTCACTGATCACGATTTACAATCTCTCTCAACATCTTATTAGGAGAACCGCTTATGCCTTATTCAGAAATATTGATCAAACCAATGCGCGAAGACTTAACCCGGCTTGGAGTTGAAGAATTAAGAACCTCGGATGCGGTAGACAAAACCGTCAATGAAACTCAGGGCACCCTCATGATCGTCGTGAACTCTGTGTGTGGCTGTGCGGCAGGAAAGGCCCGTCCCGGCGTGGCGCTCGCCTTAGAACACGAGGTGAAGCCTGATCGGGTCGCGACTGTGTTTGCCGGCGCCGACATTGATGCAACTGATCGAGCGCGCAGCTACTTCACCGGCTATGGACCATCATCCCCATCCATCGCTTTGTTGAAGGACGGCAAGTTGGTCTACATGTTGGAGCGGTATCAGATTGAAGGAAGGGATGCACAGCAAATTGCCGGCGAACTCACCAAGGCGTTTGACCAACATTGCTCTTAACGGTATCCCGACTGTCTAGGAGGGCTCACCTACTCCGTAATGTGCTGCTGTGGGGGTAAGCCCTCCTTGACAGTCGGGCTACTGCACCTCGCTCCTGCACCGCGTCCGCACATCGGCTTTTAGCGTCCGGCCAGCAATTTAGTCATCTCAGAATGCAGTAACACCACATCCGGAGATTGCTGTAAGGCGAGAAAATAGTTCTTCTGAAACTCACTCCCAGTTTCCGCCGGTGCCAGCAGTTGCTTGGCCCGGGTAATCAAAGCGACGGCATCTTCCTCAGTGGCCGGAGTCTCCGAACCGATGGTATCCAACGTTTCATCGATCTGGACTATCAGTTCGGACAGCCGGTGCAGCCAATCGAACCAGGGATCTTTCAGGACCAATTGCAGAAACTCGTAGCTGTTGCCTATCTTGCCACGCGCTCTTTCGAAACCTCTTCGCTCCTCATCCAACAAAAGCTTGTGTAATTTCAACAGGCCGTGTCGTAATTGTTTTAGGTTATCGCGGGTAGACTCCGAGATTTGATTTTCGCTTGGCATTGAGAGGCCCCCTTCGCTTGTCGATGTCGCGGCGCAATCTTAGCGCTTTTCGCTTTCGATTTCGATTTCGCGAATTAACTCGGCGGCATCGATCGTCTTCCGGTGAAACACGGCAGCAGGGGCCTTCAAGTTGTAGAGTTTGATTCGTTGATTAAGCTCAGCCGCAGTGGCGTGAAATTCTTTTGCGGCCCGCTGCCAATGTGGGTCTGTCGAGATCGCTCTATCTTTTCCGTATAGCTTACTCGCCCTTTGCAGCGTGGTCCGGGCGCGCTCGAACTCCGCATCGATGTCTTTGCGCTCCTCGATCCAGGCAGGAGCAAAGCCGGCATTTCGCAGCAAGCGGTGAGCTGTGCGTAGGTCAGGATCTTCGTATGGATTCTCAGTGAGGTCTATTGGACTGCCGGAGCCCGACAAGTTGTCAAACTCGCCGCGCTCCATCGCTTCGCGGATCAGTTTTTCGACTACTGATTCCCACTTGTCCATATTCTCTATGGCCCTTCGGAATAGATAACGCTCGGTAGCTGCGTCGTGTTCCGTTCGCTATGGTGTTATGATCCCGGCGATGCCCAGCGCCATCACCCTCAACACTCCACTTGAGGATCTTCACCAATTCAAGATTGCGCGCCTCGGACAAACCAACTCGCGCAAGCTCGCCGCAGCTGTCGCCCATTTCTCCAATAAGAAGTCGGCCGGCGAAGCCACTGTGGAAGATCTACTCATGTACCTGCCGTTCCGCTACGAAGATAGGTCGCATCTAAAGACTATAAAAGATCTGGAGGACGGCACCGAAGCATCACTGGAGCTGTACGCAAAACTCGCTGGCGGCTATCAAGTTAGAAACAAGAAAAACTTCGGCAAGTCGCGCCTTTTTATCTTCGAGGTAGCGGCCACTGATGCCCACAATTCGGGGCGTCCGGTGGTTGTCTGGTGGTTCATTTCCGGCCGCAACGCCTACGAGATCATTAACTACTATACAAAGAAGTTGGCCCGCGGCACGCGCTTCATCACCTTTGGTCGCTGGGAATGGGACTCACGACGCGGCACCTATGCCTTGCGTCTACACCGGCCAGCCGATGAACTAGAGCTGTTGAGTGCCGCTCCGGTCCAAACAGAAGACGACCCGAGTACGGTGGAAACGGTCGATGAAGAGGCCGCTGATCCTGCGCTGGCAGCGATTCACGTTGGCCGCCGCGTACCAATCTATCGCAAGTTGGGCGACTTTAATTCGAAGCGAGTGCGCGAGATCATCCACACGGTTTTGGCAGCGCTACCTGATGAGGCCTTCACGGAGACTCTACCGGCCGACTTGAGAAAGCGAGCTCACCTGGTTGGTCGCGCCCGGGCCTTTCGCGAGATTCACTTTCCGCCGCCGGATGCGTCGATGGTTAGTTATGAACAGGCGCGCAGTGAAGCACACGTGCGACTTATCTTTGAAGATTTCTTCTGGCTGTCGTTTGCTGTCTCTCTCAAGCGCGGCGAAAGAATTAAAGAAGCAAAGGAAGCAAAGATAACGATCGATAAGCAGGTAAAGGACACTATCTCGGCGGTGCTTCCTTTTAAGTTGACCCAGGCACAACGCAGGGTGGTAGTTGAAATTTTCAACGATATGAAATCAGTCGCGCCGATGAATCGTCTGCTACAGGGTGACGTCGGCAGTGGCAAGACAATTGTGGCGCTAATCGCGATGCTGGCCGTCATGGAAAATGGCTACCAGGCAGCCTTGATGGCGCCGACGGAAATCCTGGCCGAGCAACACGCGCGAAACATCAAACGTCTACTGGCAAAGACCCCTTACCGCGTCGAACTTCTGACTGGGAGTTTGCGTGCGGCGGAAAAAAAGCGGTTACAAACGGCCCTGCAAGATGGTGAGATTCATGCCTGCATCGGCACGCAGGCGCTGATTCAAGACGCCGTTTCCTTCGCGCGCCTGGGACTTGTGGTGATCGATGAACAACATCGATTTGGCGTGATGCAGCGCGCCGAACTGCGAGCGCGGGGAATTAACCCTGATGTTCTAGTGATGACCGCTACGCCGATTCCGCGTTCACTGGCCATGACGGTCTACGGTGATCTCGACGTGTCGGTAATCGATGAACTGCCGCCGGGTAGAACCCCAATCGACACAGTTGTCTATGGTGAAGACCAGCGCGCCGAAGTTAAACGACTCATCAGGAGAGAAGTGGGCGTTGGTCGTCAGGTCTATGTTGTCTATCCCCTGGTCGAGGAATCAGAGAAGATGGACTTGAAGGACGCGACCAATCGCTACGAATACTTGCGCGACACGGTCTTTCCCAAATTTTCCGTCGGACTGCTGCATGGAAAGATGAGGCCCGCCGAGAAGGAGACTGTGATGCGGGCCTTCGTAGGCGGTAATGTTCAGATCCTGGTTTCTACCACAGTGGTAGAGGTGGGAGTTGATGTCCCCAACGCATCAGTGATGATCGTCGAGCACGCTGAGCGTTTTGGCTTATCTCAACTGCACCAATTGCGCGGCCGCATTGGTCGGGGCGCGGAAAAGAGCTACTGTGTTTTGCTCACAACTGACAAGAAGACTGCCATCGCCAAAGAGAGACTGGGCATCATGGCCAAAACGAACAACGGTTTCGTGATTGCAGAGAAGGATCTCGAGTTACGGGGCCCGGGTGAATTGCTCGGGACAAAACAGTCAGGGCTTCCGGAATTTCGCGTCGGCAACCTGGTGCGAGATCAAAAGATCCTGGAAAAGGCCCGCTGGGAAGCTGACTACTACCTGACCAAGGCTCAATCCTCTGCCGCCACCCGGCGCATGATGAGTTACATCTCGCATCATCCGCGTTTTGGTCTCGCTACCGTCGGCTAGTACTGCTTTCGATGCGCATAATTGCCGGCCAATATCGTGGTAGAAATTTGAAGAGCCCGCGGTCGCTGGAAGTGCGACCAACGTCAGACCGCCTGCGCGAGACGCTTTTTAACATCTTGGCGCCCCGCATTGAGGAGTCGAGGTTCCTTGACCTGTGTGCCGGGTCGGGCGCTGTTGGCATCGAGGCGCTTTCGCGAGGAGCCGAACACGTGACCTTTGTGGAACAGTCGCGCCTCATGTGTCGACTGATCAAGGAGAACCTTGAACTGTGCCGGGTTAGCGAGACCCAGGCCCAGGTAAGACAGGTCGAGGCAAGGAAGTTCCTTGAGCAGTCATTGACACAGGAATCCGGGGTATGGGATATCGTCTTCTTTGATCCTCCATACAAAGATGACTATTTGGGAGTATTGCGTTCTTTGGGAGGGGATGGCTCAGCTTTACTGGCAAGGGAAGCGCTGGTAGTGGTCGAGCATCATCACAAAAATTCTCTGCCCGAAACTGTTGCCGGATTAAGATGCGGGCGAATTCTCAAGCAGGGCGAATCCGCGTTGAGTTTCTTTCAAAAGACAAACTGACATCATTACTGGAGGTCAAGTGATGAATCTACCGCCTCAACTTTCACGCCGAAGCTTTGGCAAGATGATGGGCGTTACCGCAGCGTACGTAGCCTTGCAACCTGCCTCCAGCCGTTTTGTTAGCCGGGCTGCGCGTACGGCCTCCATGTCCGATGGGGCCGTTGTCCGCCTGAGTGCCAATGAGAATCCGTATGGCCCATCGCAGAAAGCGCTCAAAGCGATGAATGATGCCTTTTCCCTCGCCTGGCGTTATCCCGATGAGCATGAAGATGCCCTAATCGACACCCTGCGAACACTAAACAAAGTTTCTTCAGACCAAATCCTGCTCGGCAACGGTTCGGGCGAAATACTACGCCTGGCGGGCTCGTCCTTTACCGATGCCAATCGCCCGTTGGTAATGGCCAGCCCAACGTTCGAAGCCATCGGTTATCACGCGCAAGTCGCTGGCGCTAAGGTGGTCAGGGTACCGCTCACCTCCGACTATGCTCACGATCTGGCAAAGATGGCCCAGACGAATGCGGGACTTGTATACATCTGTAATCCAAACAATCCGACCGCCAGCATAACTCCCAAAGATCAAGTGCGGGCCTATCTGGCAAAGGTACCTGAGAGCACAATCGTACTGGTTGACGAGGCCTATCATCATTACGTGGAGTCAGACTCGTATGAAAGTGTGATTCCCCTGATTGAACAACACCCTAATCTGATGGTAGCCAGGACCTTCTCCAAGATTTACGGCATGGCCGGTCTCCGTTGTGGTTACTGTGTGGCCCAAGCATCGCTTTTACGAACGATGCGTCCGCGCCGAACCATGGACAGCGTAAATATCATGGCCCTGGTGGCAGCGAACGCCAGCTTGCCGGACGCAACCCACGTCGATGAGGGACGCAAAAGAAATAGTGCAGTCAAGAAGTTTGTCTGCGGCGAGCTGGACAAGTCAGGCTTCACCTATATTCCGTCGCACGCCAACTTCATGATGATCGATCTGCGTCGTGAAGTGCGGCCGGTGATTTCAGGTTTGCGACAACGTGGCGTTGAAGTTGGTCGTGTCTTTCCGGCGTTGCCAAACTTCCTGCGCGTGACGATTGGCACGCAGCCCGAGATGGAAACCTTCATCAAAGAATTCCGCACCGTGATGAATTCCGGATCAGCGTAATAGCAACACAGTCAGTACCATCTCGCGGTAGCGGATGGGTCGCCTCTTAACAACAAGCAACTCGGTGCTGGGAGGCGACCCATCCGCTACCGCGAGATGGTACTGACTGTGCTGGTCTCTTGTGTGTTAACTGCCCTCCGTTGCTAATATCTCCACATCATGCTGGTACTTGGAATAGAAACCTCTTGTGATGAGACGGCGGCGGCAGTTGTGCGCGACGGTCGAGTAATCGTTTCGTCTGTGATTTCCTCGCAGATCCCGATCCATAAACCCTTTGGCGGGGTCGTACCTGAACTCGCTTCCCGCGAACACCTCGACAAGATCGTTCCGGTAGTTGAGCAGGCATTCGAACGTGCCGCAGTTACGCCAAAAGACATTGACGGGCTTGCGGTTACGGTTGGACCAGGTT
>DATFRK010000334.1:0-7456 GCA_035263325.1 Pyrinomonadaceae bacterium
GCGTGGCCCTACAAACCGCTCAAGGTTGGGGGAAACTTTGTTGGGTTGAAAAAGCAAGGCTGAAGGATGAAATTTCGATCTTTTCAGGGTACGTCCACCCTGCGCAACGGCACCATCCGGCACGAACCAGACAGATCCTAATGGCATTTTCTGGGCGTCAGTGTTGTACCTAAGCATCAGCGTTTTGCCGCTCGATTGCTCTCCGGGGAGCATCTTTGAGCCAAATTGATATCCATCGTATGAAACCTATTTCAAACTTAAACTCAATTCTGCAAGATGGTTATTCTTTGCAATATGAATGGAGAAATTACGGGCGTCAAAACGTCACTATTTCAACTCATCAAATCGGAGAACTTATTCTTACCTCCGGAAGAATTATTCCTTGCGATCCGTTGCTAGTGCCTGACTCACGCTATCATTTGAAGAAGACTGTAAGACCTGGTCGTTATCCGGTGATTGTAAGTCTCGCTGATTTTCACCCTGTAGGAGATAGTCGCTTTGCTTGTGCGATGCTGCAAATGAGTGACGAGGCAACCGTGAAATGGGAAGTTGCGCTTATTAACGAGCCTGATTCCGACCAAACGGGCGATCGGACTAACTATGGAGTTGATGCTGGCACTGGCTGTTTCGTGGATTGGGACGTTGCTGAACTTATTGCGAATTTGGTTTCGCTTGAAATTTCATATCCTGAAAAAGATGAGTTTGAAATGTTTTGTGACCGAGTGATCGCGGAGATGGAGAAGAATTCATTTGGCAATCACTCCCTGACAGCAGGCTGGGCTGACATGAAAGTGAGTGATGACAGTGAAGGTAACATCATTGCTTTTTCGTCTGGTTGGGGAGATGGGGGCTACGCATCGTTTTGGGGATATGATGCTTCAGGCAATCTAACGAGCCTCGTGACTGACTTTGCCCTCTTCCCCAGCGGCGACGCGGCATAACACGCGCTTGGAGCGGACTCGCGATGAGGGGGCTTCCTTAGCTAAGTTGCTGGGCGAGGCGCTCAAGCCCATGAGCGCCGTTGAAGTGTGCGTTAGCGAAACTTTTTATGAAATATATTAAGCTGGCCTTGCTTGGTCTTTTCTGCCTGTTTTCTGCGACCTGCATCCTACTATGTTTTCTTCCTACCAGCTGGGCCGTCTATGGACCAGCCGCAGACTCCATCAACATTGAATCAATAACGATTGTCCGGAATTATGATTTGGTCCACTTGACGGCTTTGTTGCTTGCAATTCTCTTCTTAACGCTTGCGTGTATCTCTTTGAAAGTAAAAAAGCTTCCGTTTCGCCTGTGCCTTTGGATCTTTCCCTTGGTGTTGTATCCCGTAAGTTACGCCAAATCGGTCCTGGACAACCTTGGTGAATGGACCTACGAAGGAACCGTCAAGGACGCTGCTGGTAATACATATTGGTTCTTAGATTCAAGTTTTCTTCAAGGTCAGGAGATGGCGATTGGGCGGCTTAAAGAACGCACTCCGATGCTAGACAGGTTTGCTGTCTTAGCGGCAACGAACGGCGATTACCCCAGGAAATATCTGAATATCGTTCGTCCTAATAATGTTAAGGAAGGCTATGGCCAACTCTATCTCACTGAAGAGCATTGGTTAGTTGGAGTCAGGTCCGAGAACAGAATGTTTTTGGCATACGACCTACAATCCCAGAAGCCTTACGTGCAGGACGATGTCATGGCGCTCTCCCCATTTATCTTGATTGGCCGGAATACTCATCTGAACAAGAGTGATTGCGAGGAAATAAAGAAGATTGGCATTGGAAACAAAGTCGGTCAGCCTCACGAGAAAGTTATTCTTGAGGGGCTAAAGAACAGCAATCCAGATGTGACGACGTTTGCAAAACTACTCCTTAGCCGCAAGAAGAGTGGCTAAAGCGATTGCCGCAACTTCGCCTGCGCGTAGCTTCTATTCGTAGTTAAATGGGCACGCCCCTTAAGCACGCGCAATCTAACAACCGCCCCGGCAGAAACTTCAGGGCTGCTTCCCCGAGATCGAGAGTGCTTTCGTCTTGCGAAGAAGGTTGCTGACGTAGGACTTCTGCGCTCGCGTGTACTCGTCCACAACGGCCGCGGCTCCCGCTGATCCACCCACCGTCAGCTCGGCAATCCCCACACCGGTACAGACTTGATTAGCGACTGTTTTCCTCGAGCTGTCTAAAGTGATGTTCGCGATCCCGATTCCTTCTTTGTCGTCCAGCGACTGAAGAATAGTCCCATCAGAATCGACGATAGCGGAACGACCTGGGAAAAGGCCGTTGATCTCATTGGGCGGTGGCTTGTAAGAACGACCAACTTTGTTCACCATCGCCACTGGCACGCCAAGCTTTTTCGCGTACCACGAAGCAATATGTGTTCCTGGCGGCGACGTTAGGCCACCGTCTTTGCTCATATCAGGTGATGCATGCGGCATCACGATGAAATCGGCCGATTCTCTCAGAAATTGAGTGGCGGCGAAACAGTAATAGTTCTCGGCACAGATCCCAACGCCGACCTTTCCGATCGCCGTTGAGATGACATGCGGCCCGACATCTCCCTTAAAGAAGTAAGCTTCCGACCCGGCGGGTATCTGCTTGCGAACGCGTCCAGCCTCATCGCCCGATGGCGCAGTCAGGACGAACGTGTCGTAAAAATCTGAGCCGCTTGCTTCAAGAAAGCTGGCGCCTAACCAGAGGTGGAGTCTGCGGGAGGTTGATTTCAGCCACTGCTCTGATTTCCCTTGAGAGGGTTCGGCTGAGTCCCATGTGTCAAAGGAGAGATAAGAGCCTGTCGCCATGAACTCCGGAAACAAAACAAATTGCGCGCCGGCGGCCGCCGCCTTATCCGCGTAAATAGTCGCCTCTTTCAGGTTTCCCTCAATGTCATGGTCCATCGACTTCATCTGTACGACTGCAATTCGCAAGGTCTTCGGGACAGATTTTGTTGACTTCTCACGACCGGGGCTTTCTCCGTTGAAGGGAATCTCTAATGCTGCCGATCCGGCAAGCAACAACAGGGAGATTAGAGACGCGACGATTCTCATTTGAATGCAAACGATTCCAAAATGACTTTGCTTTATGACCGCGCGGTCACACTCAACTTCGCCAGTCAGTATTGTGACATAACGGCGGTCGCACCACTAAAGCTACAAACTATAGTTGGCTCTTAATTAATGGCGCGAATCGTTTGCGTCTCTGTTCGACGGTAGCGATCGCCTCTCAACGTTGGTCAGAAATCGTTCCCTTAGAACCGCCCCAGTAATAACAGGATCACCACTACAACTATTACTAGTCCCAGACCGCCGCTGGGCCAGTAACCCCAACCTCGACTGTAAGGCCATCTCGGAAATGCCCCTAACAAAAGCAAAATTAGCACTACCAGAATTATCAGTCCCATTTTGTTCTTCCTTCCCTCGGCTGCTACTTCTTCACCCTTACAAGTTCAGACTGCGTGAAAAATCTGCAGTCAATATTTGTGGGTCATCAAGCGGCGTGCCTCGAACCTCAGTGCAAGCGCTAGGAGAAGTTGCGGTGATTCCGTCCGCTAAAGTGACAGTATTGCGGTCTTGAGTATTGATGCGAAACAGATAAGACCCTTTTGCGTTAGGGACAATCCCTATTTTGATTTCTTGAGATCCTTACGGTGAAATGTTCTATCACCGGCGGGCTGTCATCCTGCGAAAGTTAAGCTTGTTCGCTACACCGTGGTGATTCGTGGGACCATTTGCTCCTGATGATTTGTTATGATGCGTAGCTGAACTCAACTTCAGGTACGCCCAAGGAAGATTTCGAAGATGCTGAAGGTCAACGTGATCACTACCGGTGGCACTATTGAAAAAGTTTATTCTGAGCAGACCAGCACGATAGAAAACCTGGATAACAAGATCGATCGGTATCTGGGTCGCTTGCGCTTGCCTGACTGCGATATTCGCGTGATGCCGCTCATGAATAAAGATAGTTTGGAAATGACGGATGCTGACCGGAACGCGATTCTGGCGGTCGTCGAGCAGATCTTAAGTGAACCCTCATCGATCGTAATCACTCACGGCACAGATACAATGGTTCAGACGGGTCTCCATTTGCAGCAGGCGCTACCGCACTTGCAAGTGCCTCTAGTATTGACTGGCGCTATGACACCCTTGGGATTTGAAGGTAGCGATGGCTTGCAAAACCTTACCGAGAGTCTATTTGCTGTTCGGATACTTGATCCGGGTATTTATGTGGTGATGCACAATCAATGCTTCCCGATAGATCGCGTGCGGAAAGATCGTGAAACATCCCGCTTTGTTTGGATTGATTAAGTCAGATGCTTACTACTGAGTTTATTAACACGTTATTTGCTGCTGAACTACCAGAGCCCTCGCATTGGGAGTCTCGTTATCCTCCGCGTGAGCTTCGGAGCGGCGCGATCGTGACCCGATTTGCTCCCAGTCCGACAGGGTTCTTGCACACTGGTGGAGTCTACGTCGCAACGCTCGGCAAGAACCTTGCCCACCACTCGAAGGGGTCATACTTCGTCAGAATCGAAGACACTGACCAGGCGCGAGAAGTTGCAGGCTCGCGGGAACAGTTTGCGCGTGCCTTCAAGTACTTCCACATAGAGTCAGACGAGAACGACTCGAATTCCACCTGGGGGCCTTATGAACAGTCAAAACGAGAGCTGATCTATCACACCTATGCGCGACAGTTGCTGCGCAGCAATCACGCCTACCCATGTTTTTGCACCCGGGAAGAGTTGGCCCAGATGACTGAAGAACAAACTGCGGCAAAGCTCCAGACTGGCTATTACGGCTCATGGGCCCGTTGTCGAAATCTTTCGCAGGAAGAAGTCATGAGTAGTGTCCAGGCTGGCAAGCCTTACACGATTCGGTTTCGTTCGCCCGACGGTCCACCAAGGCGCGTTGAGTTCGTTGATCTGATTCGGGGTCGAATCGAGCATCAGGACAACGTGAACGACGTTGTGTTGTTGAAGAGTAGCGATCAATCTCCGAGACTCCCTACTTACCATTTTGCTCACGTGGTGGACGACACTTTGATGAGAGTCACGGTGGTACTGCGAGGTGAAGAGTGGATCTCTTCAGTGCCCGTGCATCTGCAACTATTCGGCGCCCTTGGTTTCGCACCAATTCCCTATGCGCATATCGCTCCACTGATGAAATTCGATGGAGCGAGCCGGCGCAAACTGAGCAAGCGTAAGGATAACGAGGCTGATGTGGCTTATTACATGCAATCGGGTTATCCGGCAGGCGCGGTGCTGCATTACTTGAGAGGTCTGGCTAACAGCAGCTTCGCTGAAATGACGTTCGAGGAATCTGCGCGGTCTGCGCTCAGCTTAAGTGAATGCGGAGTGGCTGGTCCGATATTCGACCTGGTGAAGCTTGAATCCATCAGCCGCGAGTACATCGCCCAACTGCCGACCGAAGAGGCGTTGGAAAGTTTACTTACCTGGGCTCGGGAGCATGATCCCGAGCTCGCTGTAATACTGTCCCATAACTTGCCGCTGGCCCGTCGTATCTTTACGGCTGAACGACAGCCCGGGGTGCAGCGAAAGGACCTGGCGAAATGGAATGAATTCCGGGAAAGATACGGTTTGTACTTCCAGGAGTTGTTTACCCTGGTCACTGATCCGACCGACGAGCGCTTTGCTCCAGTGCAACCGGAGATGGTCCTTAAATTGGCCCAGGACTTCGCTCAGAACTATCAGCATGTACCAGACAAAGAAGGATGGTTCGAACAGATCCGCCAGTTAGCTGCTGCCCACGGATTCGCGCCAACTGCTGGACAGTTCAAGAAGGACCCCAGCCGTTTTTCTGGCTCCATTGCTCACGTCAGCAATGTGGTCAGAATTGCCCTGACTGGCCTGACCACAAGTCCGGAACTTTTCCTGGTGGCTCACAACATTGGCGAGGAAGAGTTGTTACGCCGCGTCAGAGCAGTCACCCCAAGGTGATATCTAGCTGCGCAGACGATTCGTGTTATTTCGTGTGCTTTGGTGGATCGCAAAAAGATCCACGAAATCACACGAAACAACACTAACGAAGTTCGCCGGGGATGACCCCGCACTCCATCTTTTGTAAACTGAACCTCAATCAATGATTTGGAACTTAGTGTAAAACGGAGCGCATACTAAAGTGGGTATTGATACTGAATCTGCTGAGACTTCACCGGAATCGCAAACTTCTGGTGGGCCATCAAATTTTATTAGAGACATCATTATTGACGACCTCAAGAGCGGTAAACACGAAGGCCGTGTGCAAACCCGCTTTCCGCCAGAACCAAACGGTTACCTGCACATCGGCCACGCCAAAGCCATCTGCCTCGATTTTGGCTTGTCAGCCGAGTTTGGCGGCAAGTGCAATTTGCGTTTTGACGACACCAATCCATCAAAAGAAGAAACAGAGTACGTTGACGCAATCATGGAGGATGTTCGCTGGCTGGGCTTTGAATGGGACGCTCTCTGTTATGCCTCCGACTATTTTCCGCAACTTTACGAATGGGCCATTCAGTTAATTAAGGACGGGAAAGCTTTCGTATGCGACCTCAGCGCTGATGAAATTCGCGAGTATCGCGGCACGCTAACCGAGCCGGGCAGGGAGAGCCCGTATCGTAACCGTTCCGTCGCAGAGAACCTGGATCTGTTTGAGCGCATGAAACAGGGAGAGTTTCCGGATGGAACCCGCACTTTGCGGGCGAAGATCGATATGAGCTCGCCGAACCTTAATTTCCGCGACCCCGTCATGTATCGAATTCTACATATGGACCATCATCGTACGGGGGGTGAGTGGTGTATTTACCCGATGTACGATTACGCGCACGGGCAGTCAGACTCTATCGAACGCGTGACTCATTCCATGTGTACCCTGGAGTTCGACAATAATCGGCCTCTTTATAACTGGTATATCGAACAGCTTGGCATATTTCCTTCCAGACAATACGAGTTTGATCGCCTGGCTCTCACGCATACTCTGCTTAGCAAACGCAAGCTACTGAAGTTGGTAGAAGAAGGACATGTCGAAGGGTGGGACGATCCGCGTATGCCAACGCTGTCGGGCATGCGCCGTCGCGGGTACACTCCCACCGCCATCCGCAACTTCATCGCCAGTGTTGGCGTCTCGAAGACGAATGGCATTACCCAGTTACAGCAACTCGAATACTTTTTGCGCCAAAACTTAAATTCAATTGTTCCGCGGGTGATGTGTGTGCAGAAGCCACTACGCGTGGTTATCGAAAACTACCCGGAGACCCAGGTAGAAGAGATGGACGCCATCAACAACCCTGAGGATGCTGCGGCGGGAACAAGAAAAATTCCTTTTTCAAAAACGATTTTTATTGAAGAGGATGATTTTCGGGAAGACCCACCGAAGCAGTTTTACCGGCTCGCCCCCGGTCGCGAGGTGCGCCTCCGTTATGCCTACTTGATCACTTGCAAAGAAGTCATCAAAGACAGCGACGGACGTATTGTAGAACTTCGT